>JAKBAP010000238.1 GCA_021808995.1 Planctomycetota bacterium
TGATCGAGGGCTTCAGGAAGGAATACAACGCCCCGCCCCGTGCGGCCGCCGCTCGTGGTGTCGGCTTCAGCTATGAATGGGCGATGAGGGATTCGAACCCCCGACGTCCTGCGTGTAAAGCAGGCGCTCTAACCGCTGAGCTAATCGCCCGAGTCGTTTGTTGGCCCTCATTATAACGCGGTGTGCTTATCGTGGATGCAGGCTTTCGGATTTGGACACCGGAGGGGCGGGCTTGGTCGGTTCCGGGGGAATGTCACGCCTGGCCGAGACGACTTTCCAGCCTGTGTCGATGCCCTCAAGGCGGAACCGGATAAGAGAGAGCCGCAGTCGCGACGGCGGGTCGCCCATCGAGGCGAGCTTGTCGGTCACGAGCGCGGTCACCTCGGCCTTTTCGAGCACGAAGGGGCCGTCGGCCTTGAGATTGGCATACGGGCGCTTGAGCAAGGCGTCCCAGGTCGCGCCCGAGCCGGCGAATTCCAGGGCGAGAGTCTTGGCCGCCGGCGAGAGCGGCGGCTGCGATTGATCGACGAGCATCCTGTAGGTCGGCACGATCTTTCGAGGGGCGAGCGTCGTCTCGGCGAGCTTGGTGAAGACCTTGCCGAACTCCTCGGCGGCGTCAAAAATCTCGTTGGGGTCGCCGCTCCGCATTTTCTTGTAGAGGCCCGATTTCTCGGCGTCGTCCTTGGCGGAATGAAGGACGTCGAGCGTCTCGGCGGCGGCTCCAAGCGTGTTCTTGGGTGTGTAGCGGCCCGAGCGAGTGTCGAGCTCGTAGTCGGCGTCGATCCGCGCGTGGAACGCGGCCAGTGGGGCGAACGACCCGCGCAGCACGCGCGAGGCCTTTCGATCCCGCGTGAGCTCCTTGGCCGAGCGGATCGCGGGTGGATCGGCGACCACGCTCACCCGCTTGATCGCGGCGTCGTCCTCGCTCACCAGCGCATCGAGAAATGACTGGGCCACTCGCTCGACCGGGTCGAGCTTGCGGGGACGCAGGAGCGGCCAGGCAACCATGACCCCGACGGCCCCGACCGTGACCAGGCCCAGCACGCCCAGAATCGCGTACCAGCGAAACCAGGACCTGCGTTCGAGAGCCTCGCCGGAGGGGACAAAGACATTCGACGCGGCGGCAGGGGCGGGTTCGGGGGTGGTTTCACGCCGTCGCGGGCGGGGCTGAGGTGGGTCGGTGGGCTCGGTGATCATGTCAGCGTCGTTTCTCCTTGAGGGAGGGCTCGGTGCGCTTGGATTCGTCCTCGAGTGCCGACGCGATCCGATTGAGCGCGGGCACGACCTGCGTCTCGAGCAACTGAACCGTCCGCCACGACGCCTCCGCGCCGTCGGCCAGGGCGTCGAAAAGCTCGCCAAGGACCGCGATCAACCGGCCGGCCGCCCAGGCCGCGAGCAGGCAACCGCCGATGGAAACAAGCGCGGTCAGGCCCATGACCCTTCGCTCTCCCCAGGTGAACTGGCCCTCGGAAAGGAGCGAGCCGGCCTGCTCAAGGAACACCATCACTCCAAAAAGGAGGATCGACGATCGCACGAGCGCTGACACGACCTTCAAGGTCTGTCGACCTCGCCTGAGTCTGTCATGACGAAAGGATTCCGCCGGCGCTGGCGACATGACCTTGGGCGATCTCCGGCGTGAGGCATCGTGGATCGGACGCAGGTTTCGATTATACGCGCTCGAGCACGTAAAAGGCGCTCCGCGTCCCCTCGGAATCGATTCGAGCGAAGTCGACCGCGAGATACCCAGCGGCGAACGCGGCTTGAAACGCCCGACCAACGGCCAAGCGCCAGCCCTCGGCCGTGGTGGGTGATTCCTGGCGTAGAGTCGCGATGTCGAGGGGGATCTCGATCAAGACGCGGTCTCGAGCCAGGCGATTGGGGATGAATCGCGGTCCCTCCGCGATCAACCGGGGAAGGCCCGCGATGTCGAGGGTTCGCGTTCTTGGCGGATCGGTCAGGTTCCACTCGGCGATCAGGCGGTCGGTCTGGGCGGATGTGTTCAAGAGGTCGGTTCGTGATCCGTACATGTTTTCCACGTAACGACCACATTTCGCGCGCAGTCGACCCAGGTTGAAATGGGCATTGCCTTGTTGCAAGGGGTCGAAGGCCCAGGCGATCGTGTCGACGCCCTCGGCGAGGGCGACCCGCGCCTGATAGCTCTTGATCTTGAAGCCGAGGCCATGGCCCTGGAAACCCGGGGTGACGCCGGTGAGCTGGGAATAGAGGCATGCGCGCCCCTCGACCCGTCCCAGGAAGGCGAACGACATCGCGGCGGCCGAGCCGTCGTCACGAAACGCGCCCAGGACGAGCCCGCCGTGCAAGTTCGCCCCCACGAGGGTGGCGAGGGGGATCAGATAACCGTCGTCGACGACGCCCCAAGCAAGGCGCTGGGCCTCCTGGCAGGCGCGATAGTCGATGATGGACCGCGCGCGGCGGATGGTGAACGGGCCTTCGTGGATGGGGGTGGGATCCTGGTGAGTCATGGTTGTTTCAGGCCCTCGATCAGGAGGGCGAGCAGGGCCGCGCGCTCGGGGAGACTCGCGATCACGACGTGCTCGTCGTCGGCGTGCGCGCCACCGCCGGTCGCGCCCAGGCCGTCCAGGGTTGGGATGCCCAGGGCGGCGGTGAAATTGCCGTCGCTTCCGCCGCCGGTGGACCCTTCCGTGAGCTCAAGCCCGATCGTGCGTCCGAGCAATCGGGCCTGATCGAAAAGCGCGGCGATCGCCGGGGTGCGTTCCATGGGAGGTCGGCTAAAGCCGCCGCTGACCACGACCTCGACATCGGGCGTCAGCGGACGAATCGCGTGGAACGCGCTTGTCACCCGCTCTTGTTCGCGAGTGGTCGCGACCCGGGCATCGACCTCGGCCCAGGCACTGGCGGGGACGACGTTGGTGGTTGTGCCGCCGGCGACGACGCCGACGTTGATGGTGGTTCCCAGGGGGCGGTCCTCGATCTCTCCAAGGGCCAGGATCCGCCGGGCCAGCTCCACGATCGCGCTTCGCCCCGCGCTGGGGTCGACTCCGGCGTGGGCGGCCCGACCGGCGATGTCCAGCCGGAATCGGCCGACACCCTTGCGAGCGGTCTTGAGCCCGCCCCCCGCGAGCGCGGGCTCAAGGACGAGGGCAAGCGCGCACTGGCTCGCCACTCGCTCGATGACAGCGCGTGAGCCTGGGCTTCCGACCTCCTCGTCCGACGTGATCAAGATCCAGACTGGGCGCGCGGGGAGGGATGAATCCTCGCGAAAGACTTCCATCACGGCCAGGATGAGCGCGAGCCCGGCCTTCATGTCGAGGACGCCTGGTCCGCGAGCGCGGCCCCCGGCGATCGCGAATGGGATGCGCTCAAGGGTGCCCAGCGGCCAGACGGTATCGTAGTGGCCGAGAATGAGCGCGGGCGGCTCGGAGGAGCGACCCGCGAATCGGGCCAGAACATGGTCGCCGCCGTCCGTGCCGGGGTGAACCTCGACGGAGGCCCCAAGCCGCGACAAACGCGTGGACAACCAGGCACATAGTCTTGCGAGTGCCTGACGATCACGGCTGGGCGATTCGTGGTTGACCAGGATCTCGAGGTCGGCCAGGAGCGAGTCCTGGCAAGCGTGAAACCGATTCAGCCATTCTGGCCCGTTCATGGACGATCGACCTCCGCGCCGTGAATCGCCGGCCATCATGGTTTCAGGAGGGCCCGTCGCAGTGTCCGTTTTTCCAGCCGATCAATCACGGGCTCGACGCCAAGGCCGGGCCCCTCGAGCATGCGAATCGCCCCTTGGTGGGCGAGGATTGGCGGCTCGACCAGGTCCTCGTCATAATAGCGATCCGAGCCCGACACGTCGCCGGGGATGGTGAAACCCGGCAGCCCGGCGATCGCGACGTTGGCCGCGCGGCCGATGCCGAATTCATGCATCCCACCGCACCAGACGGGGATGCCGCGATCGCGACAGATGTCGTGGACGCGCTTGGACTCGAGCAGGCCGCCGAGCCGACTGACCTTGATGTTGATCACCCGGCATGAACCCAGGTCGATCGCTTTTCGGGCGTCGGCCGCGGAATGGATGCTCTCGTCGAGGCAAATCGGAGTCTTGAGCTGGGCCTGAAGCCGCGCGTGGTCGACGATGTCGTCATGGGCGAGAGGTTGCTCGATCAGGATCAAGTTCAGGTCGTCGAGCGCGCGCATCGTTGGCAGATCGTCGAGCGTGTAGGCCGAGTTGGCGTCGACCTGGAGGGGCAGGTCGGGATAGCGCTCGCGAACTCGCCGCGCGATCTCCACATCCCAGCCGGGCGCGATCTTGAGCTTGATCCGGTGGTAGCCGAGGGCTTGATGGCGGTCGACCTGCTCGATCAGCGCCTCGATGTCGCGCTCGATTCCGAGGCTGACGCCCGATCGAATTTCGCGCTGAGTCGCCCCCAGGAGCTCGTGCAGCGGCTTGCCTTGCGAGCGCCCGAGCAGGTCCCAGCACGCCATTTCGAGCCCGGCCTTGGCGAAGGCGTTTCCCTTGACCGGGGCGTAAGTGCTGGTTGCTTGGTCGATGGTCGACCAGCTCTTGCCCATGAGGCTCGGGACGAGGAAATCGTGCAGGATATGCCAGCAGGTCTCGGTCGTCTCGGGGCAGTAATAGGGGTCGGAGGGGCACGCGCACTCACCCCAGCCCACGAGCCCGTCGGAGACGACCTTGACCAGGATATGGTCGAGTCGCGACTTTCGGCTCGAGCTCGTCTGAAACGGCCGCGCGAGTGGCAGCCTCACGATTCGCAGTTCGACCTGTTCGATCCGCATGCCATCGCTCCCACTCGCGGAAATCACTCTCCAGGTCACGATCGAGCGGGCGAGCTCGGCCTGGCGGGAGGTCTCCCTCGAGCTGGGGAACTCGAACTCGGGACGGAATCGCCCGGGTCAAGTGGATACGATTCCCCCATCGCGAATACTTCGCCAGCCTTCCAATCGCCCCGAGGTCGGTTCGCTCAGCGATTAAACCAGGATTGGGTTCGCGTGGGCAAGAGTTCGCGATCTGTTTCCGCCGGCTTGCCTGCCGCCTCCGCCCCTCGCGGACCAGCGTCCGAGCGAGGCCCGCGGGTCAGGGGGCGATCTGGAGCTTGAGATAGCGATCGGCGTAGGTGAGAAACGTCGGCCAGTTCGGGCCGGTGGTGTGGCCCCCCTTGTGCTGGCGAAAGGCGAGCTCGCCGCTGGTGATGGGGGTCTCGACCTCGGGAAAGTCCGAGGTGCCCAGGTCTTTCTTGCCGAGCAGGCGATAGACAGGACCGGCGGCGACGGCCGCCATGAAGCTTCCGCGCTGATCCACCCACTGCCCCTCGGCCCCTGGTCCGGTCGATGCGCCATAGCTGATGAACGTGGGGCGCGGAGCGCAGAGCGCGATCAGCTCGTGGGAATCGACCGGCAGGTCGGCCGGCGTCATGGGGCCGCCGTACTTGAGGAAGTTTCCGGCCATCCAATGATATTCACCCGAGCCCGTGAGGTTCTCGACCAGCTCGCCGAAGTTACGGCGGTGGGGCTTGGCCCCCCCCTCGCCCGAGGAACCGATAAAGCCGATCGCGAATCGCGGGTCGTAGGCCATGGCGACGAGCGCGGCCTTGCCGTAGCGCGACAGCCCCTCAATGCCGACCTGCTTGGCGTCGACCGCCTTGTCGGTCTCGAGGTAATCGAGGGCACGGCTCGCGCCCCAGGCCCAGGCGCGGAGCGAGCCCCAATCGTCTGGCTTTCGCGGTTGCCCCTTGTTGCACAGGCCGATGATCCCCCTGGTGAGCCCCGCTCCGCTATCGGCCTGGATGCTGTTCGGCACGATGATGGCGCAGCCCCAACCCTTGGCGAGAACTTGCTGTTGCCACGACGGCCCGCCGCCTCCGATTCCCCCGGGGAACGCGGCCTTCGGTGTTGCTTTTCTCGCCGGGGCGTCGGCCGGCCTGGGCATGGCCCCTTTCGTCCGTGGGCCGCCCGGCCGGGGGCCGAATCCGCCAAAGCCGAACTCCATCATCACGGGCACGGGGCCCTTGGCCTGGGCGGGGGTCGTGAGTGTGAGCTGGATGTCGACCGTGATCCCTGGGCACCGCGAATCGTCGACGTGGCCCACGAGTCGCTTGGTGATCGCCGGGATGTCGCCGACCTTCTCCTCGTTCGTCTCGGTGACTTCCCATTTCACGTCGGGGGTGTCCTTCGGGACGCGGCCGTAAACTTCGCGGTCGAACACCTCGACGATTTCCGGTCTGCGCGTCTTCCACCACTGCTCGGGGGTCGTGACCTTCGTACCGTCCGCGCACACGAGCGGGTCGGGGAGCGTGAACGGCGCGACCTTTGACTCGTCGTAATTGGCGGCGTTTGGCGCGTTTCGGTTCATGCCGTTCGCCCCCTCGCGGAGTGACGTGATGCCCAGTGCCTCCATCATGAGCTTGTGGTCCTGCCGGGCGGTCAATTGAAGGGGCACCGGCTCGGCCGGCTTCGCGTCCTGCGCGGAGGCCGGCGCGACGACGATGAGCGAAAGACACGCGAGGATTGCTCGATTCATGGTTGGCCTCGACATGTGATTGAGAGCCGTGAAGGTCGACTTATCGGAACCGATCCAGGGAACCCGATTGGTATTCGCGCTCGTCGCGCGGAGTCCGCCCGTCCCGAAACGGCCTCGGACAGAGCCTCTGACAAGGATCGCACAGCCGTGGGCGTGATGTCCAGGATCCGTTGGTTCCTGGGATGATTCTCCGATTCCTACACGGTGAGGACCATCGGGTGAAACGCGAATCGCGCGAGCTCTTGGCTTCCAACGACATGTCGCGGTTCCATCGAAGGCGCTCCGGGTGCGCCAACGGTTCCTGGCACTGGGTCCGTGGGCAGGGTTCTTGGCGTGTCGGTGGTCGATGACTCCAAGGATCAAGGGGCCTTCCCTTGACGGACCCGGACCGCTCGCGTGACGCCGTGGAGCACTCGAGGCGTCACGTCATGATGCTCGCTCAGGCTCGTTCGGCGAATGCCTGGTCGCGGCCTCGCCGTGTCACGTTCCGTCGCGATGTTCAAGGAACCGCCAGAATCCGTTGGCGCAGCCTTCGCTCCGTGATCGCTCATCGGGGTGTTTACCCGGATTGGCCGGTCCATTATGCTCGGATTCGAGACAAGGCCACCTAAGCTTCGAGACGCGACGTCGGATACCGACACGCGGGCGGCGGGAACCGGGCTGCTCCGACGTTGGTGGCGACGATGGATCGTCATTGCCCGCGTGGAAAGACGCCTCGACAAACACATGGAAACGATCGCCATGAGAAGAATCGGACGGGCTCTTGGATATACCATCATCGCCGTGATTCTTGGCCTGATGTCGGGGACCACCGGCGAGGCGGCCGTCAAGCCGCTGAAGGTCTTCATCCTGGCCGGACAATCGAACATGCAAGGGCATGCGAAGGTGTCGACATTCGATTCCATGGCCGACGATCCAAGGACAGCGCCGATTCTCAAGAGCATGCTCGATGCCGACGGCGGGCCACGGGTGTGCGAGAAGGTCTGGATTTCGTCGGTCGGCTGCCTAGGCGATGCCTATTCCGACTTGAGAGAGAAAACCGGCAAACTGACCGTGGGGTTCGGTGCCTCGCCCGAGAAGATCGGTCCCGAATTCACCTTCGGCATTGAGATGGAACGGATGCTGGGCGAGCCCATCCTGATCATCAAGACTTCCTGGGGCGGGCGGAGTCTGCACACCGATTTCCGTCCGCCCAGCGCCGGGCCATACGTGTGGAGTGACTACGAGCTGACCAAGTGCAAGCGGCGGGGTGACAACCTTGAGAAGATCAAGGCCGAAAAAGTCGAAGCCACCGGTCTGTTCTATCGCCACATGATCGAGCATGTACGGAAGGTCCTGGCGGACATCAAGCGGGTCGTCCCTGGGTACGATCCAGCACAGGGATACGAGCTGGCCGGATTTGTCTGGTTCCAAGGGTTTAACGACATGGTCTCTGACTGGACCTATGAAAAACGGATGTTGCCCGGCGGATATGATCCGTACGGGCGACTGCTGGTGGATTTCATCCGCGATGTGCGCAAGGATCTGTCAGCGCCAAAGCTGCCCTTCGTGGTCGGAGTCATGGGGATCGATGGCGTGAATA
>JAKBAP010000239.1 GCA_021808995.1 Planctomycetota bacterium
CCGTGCATGAGCACGAGTTGGACATCATCGCCGCGGGGTCGCCCACCACGCTGGCTTTCAACATCGCGGTCGCACTGATCTCGATCGGTTGTTCATTCATTATAACGCTCACGACGACGACCATCACGAGCGACCGTCTTTTCTACAGTTATTTGAACGTATGTATTATATGCCTCCTGGTTGGTTTTATATTGCTCCTTTATTGGTGGAAAAGTCGCACGTCCGTGCTGATCATCGTCTCGAAAATCAAGAGCAGGCTGCCGGCACCCACCCCAATCCAGGAGCAAGCGCCTGAGACTGGAGACTGAATCTCCACCCGCGGTCCGAGGGACGAATTCGATCATCTGGGTGCGAGTAGCCGTTCCCGCCCGCCTGGGTGCCACGCCTTCCTGGAACACACCCCGTGGCACCAGGGAGTCGCACGTCCCCTCGGCTTGGCTCGGAATTCAAGCACGAAGCGCCAGCGAGTGACTTCCGGTCCCAGACTCAGGCCCGCGCCTGGGCTTTTGCGCCATCGATTGTTTTGCCCGGAATTCACTCGCTGGCGCCTCGGGCTCGTACTCGTGTGATCGGGCCGATGTCGGAGCGCGGAGTTCACTCGCCGCCCCATTGGACTTTGACGAAATGTCCCCTCCGCCGCGACCGAAATGTCCCCTTCGCCGCGACGGCGACGACGCGGGCCTCGCGAACCACATCACCGTCGCATGATCACAACCTCGCCGGCCTGTGAACCGATACGAGGGGGACGGACGGGATGAGGTTCACGCCCGGTGATACCGCGCCTGCACGAGGGCGGCCAGGCTGGAAACCCAGGGAAATTCGCACTCACCTCGACCC
Organism: Planctomycetota bacterium; assembly: GCA_021808995.1. GTDB lineage: Bacteria > Planctomycetota > Planctomycetia > Isosphaerales > Isosphaeraceae > JAKBAP01. The sequence goes on from JAKBAP010000239.1 coordinate 838, forward strand.
GATCGGTCCAGGTAGACCCCGGAAAGCCCGGCCAGGACCGCCCCCTCGACGTCGTTTTCCAGGTCGTCTCCCACGCAGGCGACCCGGTCCGGCGACAGGCCCAGGTGGGCGCAGGCGGCCTCGAAAAACGAGCGATGGGGCTTCTTGTAGCCAATCTCGGATGAGATCACGAGCGATTCGCTAAAGCCCTCGAGCTCGGGAAGCCCCTGGACGACGCTCCGGAGCCGGGTGTCGAAATTGGATCCAATACAGACCTGAACGCCCATCGATTCGAGCGCCCGCAGCGCGGGCGCGACGTCGGGAAACGCGCGCCACGACTCGGGCCGGCCGAAGTGGTCCCAGAGCTCGTCGAACGCGCGATCGGGATTGGAAATCTCGGGTAACACGCCAGCCACGATCTCGCGCCAGCGGCGCTTTTCCGTCGTCTCGTCGGTCGACAGTAGTCCCCGATCCGCATGGATCCCGTCGCTCGCGAAATGGATCTGAAACCGCCGTCGCGTCTCCTCGGTCGAAAGCACGACACCCTGACGGAGGGCGGCCGCGGAATACGCCTCGGCAACGGATGGCGTCGGCCGGATCAAGGTCCCGACCGCGTCGAAAATGATTCCGTCCACATCCAGCCATCCCGAGTGATGATCCATGGTCGCTTGCTTTACCGCGGGTTGAGACGCTTGGTTTGACACGGATAATGTATCCAAGGAGGAAGAGTGCGATGAGGACGACGAAACGACTTTGTCGATCATAGAGGCAAGCCAAGTTGGGAAGGAAGGGGCGAGCCTGAAGGGAAGCTGGTGAAACGGGGGTTCTGTTCCGGTTAGGCAGAGGGATTGATGGGTTTGCCTGGGCGTGGTCGAACGAGGCCGGGGGTGATATCGAGGTCAAGGTCGGCGGTGAGGCCCGCTGCGAGCTTGGCGAAGGCGATCGCGCCCAGGGCCGCGTTGTCGGTGCAGAGGGAGAGCGGGGGTATGAACAGGCGAGCGCCCTGGTCGTGGGCGGTTTGGGTCAGCCGTTCGCGAAGTCGCCTGTTCGCGGCGACGCCGCCGCCCACGGCCAGGCGGTCGAGCCCTGTCTGGTGGAGTGCGAGGCCGGCCTTATCGGCGATCGAGGCGACGACGGCCTCCTGGAAGCTCGCCGCGACATCGGCGATTCGCGAAGGTGACAACGTCGGCATGGGGTTCTGGGCGTTCGGCCCTCGAAGCGCGTAGAGCACGGCCGTCTTGAGCCCCGAAAAGCTGAGGGCGACGCGGTCGTCGCCATGGAACGAGCGGGGAAAGTCAAAGGCTCTCGGGTTGCCCCCCTGGGCCGCCTGTTCGATCAAGGGGCCGCCAGGATAGCCGAGCCCGAGCAGGCTGGCGACCTTATCGAAAGCCTCGCCGGCGGCGTCGTCGATCGTCCCGCCCAGCAGGGTCGATTTCAGGGGGCTTTCGCAATGGAACAGGCTGGTATGCCCGCCTGAGACCACGAGTCCAACACAGGGATAGACCACTTGATCCGGGTAGGCGAGTTGGCATGCGAAGAGATGGCCTTCGAGGTGGTCGATGGCGAAGAGAGGGATGTCGAGAGCGGCCGCCAGACATTTGGCGGCGGTGAGGCCGACGACGAGAGCCCCCGCGAGCCCGGGACGGGTCGCCACCGCGATAGCGCCTAGGTCCCGGAGCCCAACGCCTGCCTCGGCCAGGGCCTGGTCGATGATGGGAAGAATCCGCAGGGTATGGGCGCGGGAAGCGATCTCGGGGACGACCCCGCCGAAGGGTTGGTGCAGGTCGACCTGTGAGGCGACCACGGACGAGAGGATCACCGGGACGCCAGCCTGGGGCGGACGAGGGCCGCGGATCACGGCCGCGGCGGTCTCGTCGCAGGTCGTCTCGATCGCGAGCAGGTCGAGCGTGGGTTGATCGTGCGGCATCCGCGCGTTACCGAGGGCCGTGGCGGGCTCGCCGCGTGGGCTCAAGGGCTAGGCCGCCTTGGTCTTGGGCGCGAGCTTGCCACGAAGAACCTCAAGCGCCTTGTCCAGTTGTTTGTCGACGAATGGACCCGTGGGCTGGCGGATAGCGCCGACCTTGGGTGCGGCATTCGCGTGCGGATCCTCACCCTTTTTCGCCGGCTCGGCCGGTTTGGCGTCCTTGGTGGGGGGCTTTTCCTTGGGTTTCTCGGCGGCGGTGTCAACCTTACGCTTGCCCTTGGCGGCCGATTCCAGGTCGCGGGCTCGCCGGCCCAGGAACCAGTTGATGTAATCACTCGGCGCCAGTTTGACCTCCAGGCCGGGGTCGGGGGAAACGCCCCATTTATCGGTCGCTTTCGCGTTTTTGAACCGGTGAATGTTCTCGCCAGAGGGGCGGTAATAGCTCGCGACTGTGAGCTTGAGGATGCTGTTGCCGTCGTCCAGGTCGAGCAAGTTTTGCACGGACCCCTTGCCAAAGCTCCGCTGGCCGACGATGGCGGCTCGCTTATGATCTTGAAGCGCGGCCGAGAGGATCTCGGAGGCCGAGGCCGAGTTTTGGTTGACCAGGACGACCAGGGGGATGTCCTCGTAGGCCGAGTCCTTGTGGGCCTCGTAGCGGCGTGAGGGAGTGTTTCGCCCGCGGGTGCTGACGATCTCGCCCTTATCCAGGAAAATATCGGCCATCTCGACGGCCGCGCTCAGCAAGCCGCCGGGGTCGTCGCGAAGGTCGATGATCAGCCCCTTGGCCCCATCCTCGCGGAGTTGCTCGAGGGCGGCTCGAGCCTCCTCTGGAGTCTTTTGGATGAAGCTCGTGATCCGCATGTAGCCGATCTTGTTGGTCTTGTCGAGCATGAAGTCCCAATCGTCGTTGGGCTTGCGGTGATCGCCAAGCACGCTGGGCACGTCAATGATGGCCCTGACAATCGAGATCGGCTGGGGCTCTTCCTGTCCCTCGTGCAGCACGCTGAGCTTGACCTCGGTACCAGGCCGGCCGGTCAGGACCTCGACGGCCTTGTCCGGGCTCATCCCCTCGGCGGATTGACCGTCGATCTCGACGATCTGGTCGCCCGCCAGCACGCCAGCCTCATACGCCGGCGTCCCAACCATGGGGGCGATCACGCGAAGGCGGCTGGTCTCGGGGTCGATTCCAACCTGAATGCCAATCCCGCCAAACCGGCCCTCGATCTGCCTGCGGAACTGTTTCCACTCGCTCGTGTTAATGTACGTTGAATGGGGGTCGAGATTCTGGAGCATTCCCTCGAGCGCGCTCTCGAGAAGTTCCTTGCGTGAGACGGGGCGGACGTAGTTGGCCTCGACCTTTTCGACGGCGTCAACGAAGAGCCCGTAGAGCTCGAGCATTTCGTCCTTGGGCTTGGCACCACCGGAGGCTTGCCAGCAAAAGACCCCGACCAGGGAAATCGCGAGGATGGAAAACAGGTTGCGTCTGGGCATCGACGAATCCCCCTGGCATCATTCGAGGATGGGGCTTGCCTGCGAGCCCCTGGCTGACCCGATTGCGAACGGAGGTCGATCCCAGCATTACGCCAGGAGCGGTCTGAAAGTCCCCCCGACACACTAATTTAGTCGATTTTTCCCACTTCCCGCAAGTCGCGAGGCGGGGATCGAACGCGATTTATCGGCGAGCAAGCTCTCGACGCGACGTCCCTCAAGGATCGACCTCGGCTCCTCGATCGACGACAATCGCGAAAAGATTGGCTTTTTGACTAGGCAAGGCCGCGGGCGAGCTTATAAAGAAGAGTAGGTGAAATGTCGATTCTTTTGGGAATTTGGCGATTAAAGTTCGGGAGCGCGCTGACCGCCGCGACCCCGAAGAGCCCAACGGCGAGTTCGTGTGACCAAGTTTGTCATCAAGCGAGGACTGCTCCATGATCGACCGCCGAGCGGCGATACGAGATGAGCGCGGCGAGCTATCGCCGGGGTTCGAGGATCGCTCCTCACTGGGCGTCGACCGTCCCATCTCCCCCCTCCGTGTCTTGATCGTCGACGACAATGTCGATCTTGTGCTTGGACTCGCTCGATGGCTTGAGATCAATGGCCTTGAGGTCAAGGTCGCCCACGACGGGCGATCGGGGGTTCAGACAGCGCTCGCGTGGCACCCGGATTTCGTGCTCGTCGACATTGGTCTGCCGGGGATGGATGGTTACATGGTCGCGGCCGACCTGAGAAAAGAAGCCTCCCTGGCTGGGCTCATCGTCATCGCCATTTCGGGATATGGGCCCGAGGACATGGGCCCGGTCTCCCAGGGGGGATGGTTCGACGAGCATCTGGTCAAGCCAATCGACAACGCCGAATTGCTCAGGATTCTCACGCGAGAGCCGATGCGTCCACGCGGAGGCTAGCGACGGATCGGGTGTGGGCACCTCGCCGCGGCACCGTGAACGATCGGGGCCGAGAGGTGAGGTGGCCCCGCGTATCAGCCCCTTGAATGGGTGGCATGATAGCGCTCGACGAAGCGGCGATAGTCGTCGGGGGTGTCGACCCCGATCGAAGGCTCGTCGACCACGCCGACGGCGATGGGAAAGCCTGCCTCAAGGACGCGGAGCTGTTCGAGCTTTTCCGCCGATTCGAGCGGCGACTGAGCGAGCCGCGCGAGGCCCAAAAGGAAGTCGCGGCGATAGGCGTAGATCCCCAGATGCAGATAGCCAAGCGGACCGCCGAGGTTTCCGGTCGCGGGGTCGCGATGAAAGGGGATCGGCGCGCGAGAGAAATAGAGCGCCCGCCCATGGCCGCCGAAGACGACCTTGACGCAGGAGGGGTCGCGGTGGATCGATTCGTCGTGGATCGGCGTGGCGAGCGTGGCCATGGGGGCGTCGGGATCGTTCGCGAGCAGCTCGACGAGCAGGTCGATCGTCGCGCCGGAGATTTCTGGTTCGTCACCTTGAAGGTTGACAATGATCTGGGCGTCGGGGATGGCGGCGGCGACCTCGGCGACGCGGTCGGTGCCGGTGGGGTGGTCGGCGCGGGTCATCATGGCCTCGCCGCCGTGGTCGTGGACGGCCTGGGCGATGCGGGGGTCGTCAGTGGCGACGATGATGCGTTCTAGCGATTTCGCGCGTTGGGCCGCTTCGACCACATGTGCGATCAAGGGGCGTCCGGTATCGGATAGCAGGGGTTTGCCGGGGAGTCGGGTCGAAGCGAAACGGGCCGGGATCACGCCGACGATTTTCATCTTTCTAAAGAATATCTCCCGCCAAGGACACCGATAGAAGTGGCACCACCCGAGATCCACGCGGAGACGTGGGCCGGGGGGTTGGTTAGTTCCACTGTAGGTCGTCCCGTGACGGGACACAAGACCGAGGTGGGAGTCATGGATTGAGTTCCATCGTCGCGTCGCGGCCCGAGAAGGGGGCCCGGGCGAATGGAACGGCCGGCGCGACAGGAACCGCGTCGGCGGAGACGGGGCCAGAGGGGCCTTGTCTTCGAGGCTGGGCACTTGGTCGCCTGGCCGTCAAACAGGATGTCGGTCCGGAAACGATGAGGCCGTCGCCAGCCGTGGAGGGGCTCCCCAGCCCTCCAATGTCGTCTGGTCGGTCGCTCGGTTCCACTCGCCCGGGTCAACCGCCAGGGCCGGTAGGGGATTTCCACGCGCTCGCGCCTGGAATCGCCCCGCGCTGGGCTTGGCGGTCCGTCACTACATCCATTGCTCGCGCTCTGAATGACGCGGTCGAACCGAAAGGTCCGGCCGCGACGCCGCGGTTCGCAGGCTCGGTCTGATTCGTCGGATCGACACGTGATCGCGCCAGGGAAGGAGAGCGCCTCCTATTTGACACGCGGGGCGGCCTAAGCCAAAGGCATGGCGGCCGTCTGGGGAGTCTAGAATCGATGGGATTGACCAACAACCTTGGCCGACGGAGCGATCGGCGCGGACAGCGACCGAACTTGGAGTGTCTCGAGGAGCGCAGTCTGCTCTCGACCGCGGCCGGGCTCGAGCCGATCCATCATCGCCCGATGGCGCTTGATCATCGAACGCGCGAGGGGGTGATCCATGTGCGATCGCTGGCTCGCCATTCCCGCCCCCATCACCTCGCGCGGCCGATCGCGGCCGCGGTTGCACAGCCGGCCTCGCCAACCGTGGGCGTGGAGCGCCCCGCGGGCACCATCGTGACCGGCGCGGCCACCGCCTACGACCCGATCATCGGGGCCGCCCAGACTCGATCGGCCTATAATGTCGACGGGACGGGATTGACGGTCGCCGTGATCGACACGGGCGTCGATTTCAACAACCCCGCGCTCGGCAATGGCTATGGTCCTGGGGCCAAGGTCATCGCCGGATACGATTTCGCCGACGGCACGGCGAACCCCATGGCCACGGCGTCGCAACACGGCACGGCCATCGCCGGGCTGATCGGGTCGTCAAACCCTAACGATCTGGGGGTCGCGCCTGGGGTGAATCTGGTGGCGCTTCGCGTGACCAATAGCGCGAATTCGGCTAGCCTTTCGAACATCGCCGGCGCGCTTCAGTGGGTGGTCGACAACCACCAGCAATATCACATCACGGCGGTGAACATGTCGCTCGCCGATGGTGGCAATTACGCCCAGAATTGGTTCGCGAACGACGGTGGTGAAGGGCAGGCGATCACCAATTTGATTGGCAAGCTCTCGCAGCTCAACATTCCGGTGATCGCGGCGACGGGCAATAGCTTCAACGGCCAGCAAGGGGAGGGGTTCGCGGCGATCGTGGCGGGGACGATCAGCGTCACCGCGACGGATCTTTCGGGTAACCTGCTTCCCGACGCGCAGCGGCTGGGCTCGGCCATCGGCGGGTCGTACGCGACCACCATCGCCGCGCCTGGGGAAGGGCTGACCGCACCCACGGGTGATTCCGGGACCTCGACCGTCGCGGGGACGAGCTTCGCGACCGCGCTTGTCACCGGTGGGGTCGTCTTGCTTCAGGACATCTATTCCGCGAGGTTTGGCTCGCTTCCTACCGTCGCCCAGCTCAAGAGCTGGATTCAACAAGGGGCGACCCCAATCCACGATCCCGTCACCGGAATCACGCTGGGCGAGCTCAATCTCGTGAACTCGGCCGCCCTGATTCCCCCCGCCCCCACGCCCACGCCGCCACCGGCGACACCCACTCCGCCGGTCACCATCACCACACCCATCAGCACGAGTCCGGCCGGTTCGACATCGACCATCCAGCTCTTTGTCAACGGCCAGCCCTTGACCTCGTCGAACGCGCCAAACGCCTTGCCAGAGCTCACCCAGGCCAGCCTCCAGGTCCTGTTCCAGGCCATGGACTCCTGGGCC
>JAKBAP010000240.1 GCA_021808995.1 Planctomycetota bacterium
TCAACCGGGGCGGGGGGGTCTTCATGCCAGGCCGGCTTGGAATCGGGTCTCGCGATCCGAGGAACATTCGCGGTTGCTCGCGGGATGAGCTTGATTTGAGGTGGGCGGGTTAACCGTCCTCCTTGAGTGGGGTTCACGCGGGTGGACCGAGGTCATGCATGGAGGCGAGGTCGGGGCGAGACTCATGATTGCCGTCTCTTGCGGCCAGCCTACGCTCATGATGATGCGTGGGCCTGGGCTGGCGAGCCGGGAGAATCACCGCGCCGACATGGTTCCTATCCGGAGGGAGGAGGAAGCCTCCGTGGTCTCGCGCCGAACTGGGCGAGTGGAGTCCTCGACATGAAAAAGGTTTTCACAACCGGCCAAGTCGCGAAAATTTGCAAGGTCGCGCCTCGGACCGTTAGCAAGTGGTTCGACTCGGGCCGCTTGCGTGGTTATCGCATCCCCGGCTCGCAAGATCGACGCATTCCGCGGGAGCATCTCCTGCGGTTTCTCAAGGAGCATGGAATGCCCTTGGGCGATCTGGAAGCCGAGGTTTACCATAAAGTTCTGGTCGTCGGAGCGGACGGACCGCTTCAGAGCGTTCTTCGCGATCATCTGCGAGAGGGGGATGATTTTCGGATCGAAACCGCCGCCTCGGGCTTCGAGGCCGGCATTCGCGCCGAAAGTTTCCACCCCGACTGCATCATCATCGATATGGCCCTAGGCCGAATCGAGGCTGGGCAGATCGCGCAGAATCTGCGCAAGAGTCCTGATCATCAAGGCACGATCCTTCTGGCCTTGACCAGCGACGAACCGGGCGAGGAGACCTTCTCCCTGGGGTTCAACGACGGATTCAAGAAGCCGTTCGACGGGGCTCTGCTCGCCGAACGTGTCCGCCGCTTGATCTCACAGAAGAAGGCCGACGAACCCTGAGCTCCTGTCAGGGAAACCCGACGTCCTGGGCGATTCGCCCTGCCCAATTTCGAGCCCGGTCCACTCGTCCTCAAGCCCCCCTCGGGGGGCCAGGACGACGGACCCGGGCTTGTTTTCATGGTCACGATTGGGCCGCGTGAACGCCGTCTGTCAGTCATCGGGGGTCACGGTCACGTCCCCATCCAGCGCCAGTCGCGGATTTCGGGCATGTCTTCGCCATGCTCGTGAATGAATCGCGTGTGCTCGATGAGTCGATCTCGCATCGCCTGCTTGACGTAGGCGGCCCGCGAGCCAAGCTGGGGCAGGCGATCGACGACGTCGCCGACCAGGTGAAAGCGGTCGAGGTCGTTGAGCACGGCCATGTCGAACGCGGTCGTGATCGTCCCTTCCTCGATATAGCCCCGAGCGTGCAGGTTGTGATGATTGGTCCGGCGATAGGTGAGGCGATGGATCAGCCAGGGATAGCCGTGATAGGCGAAAATGATCGGCCTGTCCTTGGTGAAAAGGATGTCGAAATCATGGCTTGAGAGGCCATGAGGATGTTCCTCCTCGGGCTGAAGCCGCATCAGATCGACCACGTTGACGACGCGAATCCGGAGCTCGGGGATCAGCTCCCTGAGGAGCTGGACGGCGGCCAGGGTTTCCAGGGTGGGGACATCGCCCGCGCAGGCCATCACCACGTCGGGTTCCCCGCCACGGTCGTTGCTGGCCCACTCCCAGATGCCGATTCCGGCCGTGCAGTGCTTGATCGCGGAATCGATGTCGAGCCACTGGGGCGAGGGATGCTTGCTGGCGACGACAACGTTGACGTAGTTCCGGCTCCTCAGGCAATGGTCGAAGACCGAGAGCAGGGTGTTGGTGTCCGGGGGAAGGTAGACCCGGATGATCTCGGCCTTTTTATTGACGACATGGTCGATGAAACCGGGATCCTGATGGGTGAACCCATTGTGATCCTGCCGCCAGACGTGCGAGGCCAGGAGGATATTGAGCGAGGCAATGGGCCGCCGCCAGGGAATCGCCCTGGTCATTTTCAGCCACTTGGCGTGCTGGTTGAACATCGAATCGATGATGTGGACAAAGGCCTCATACGTGTTGATGAGCCCGTGGCGGCCGGTGAGCAAGTAGCCCTCGAGCCAGCCCTCGCACTGATGCTCGCTGAGCATCTCCATCACCCGTCCGCTCGTGGCGAGGTGGTCGTCGGTGGGGACGGTTTCGGCTTGCCATTGCTTATCCGTGGCCTCGAAAACCGCGGTCAAGCGATTCGAAGCGGTCTCGTCCGGGCCAAAAATCCGGAAATTGCGCGTATCCTGGTTGAGCCGGATCACGTCGCGGAGATAGTTGCCAAGTGTCCGAGCGTCCTCGTTCATGAGCGCGCCCGGCTTATCAAGGGCGAGGGCGTAATCGCAATAGTCGGGCAGCCGCAGATCGCGGAGCAATCCGCCTCCGTTGGCGTGGGGATTCGCCCCCATGCGCCTGGTCCCCTTGGGGGCGAGCGCCTTGAGCTCGGCGGCGAGCCCGCCATTCCGATCGAAAAGCTCCTCGGGATGATATCCACGCATCCAGGATTCAAGCTGCTTCAAGTGGTCGGGATTCTTGCGAGGGTCCGACAAGGGAACCTGGTGCGCCCGATAGGTTCCCTCGACGGGAAGGCCATCGACCTGTTTGGGACCCGTCCAGCCCTTCGGCGTCCGGAGCACGATCATCGGCCAAACGGGGCGCTCGGTCTGGCTCTTGGTCCGCGCCTCGTCTTGAATTCGCTTGATCTCGCCCATGACCCGATCGAGAGTGGAGGCCATCAGCTCGTGGACCACCCTCGGGTCGTCACCCTCCACCAGATGAGGGGCATAGCCATAACCCCGCATCAGGTGGACCAATTCGTCGTGTCCGATGCGATCCAGAACCGTGGGGTTGGCGATTTTGTAGCCGTTCAAATGCAAGATCGGCAAGACAGCGCCATCGTGGACCGGATCGAGGAATTTGTTGCCGTGCCAGCCGGTCGCCAGTGGGCCGGTTTCCGCCTCGCCATCGCCAATCACGCAGGCGACGATGAGATCAGGGTTGTCGAAGACCGCGCCAAAGGCGTGCGAGAGGCTATACCCTAGCTCGCCCCCCTCATGGATCGAGCCTGGCGTTTCGGGCGCGACATGGCTGGGAATGCCGCCAGGAAACGAGAATTGCTTGAACAGCCGCTTGAGCCCTGGCTCGTCTGGGCTAATGTTGGCGTAGATCTCGCTGTAGGTCCCCTCGAGATACGTCTGGGCGACCAGCGCGGGCCCGCCATGCCCGGGTCCCGAGATGTAAAGGACGTTGAGATCGTGCTCGACGATGACCCGGTTCAGATGGACGTAGATCAGATTCTGCCCCGGCACGGTCCCCCAGTGCCCCAGGAGTCGAGGCTTCACGTGGTGAGGCTCAAGGGGCGTTTTCAGGAGCGGGTTGTCCATCAGGTAAATCTGGCCGACCGCGAGATAATTGGCGGCCCGCCAGTAGGCGTCGATCAGGCGCAGGCTTTCCGGCGAAAGCGTGCTCGGAGCGGTTGAAGTTGACATTCAGGCGGATCCTTTCAATCGGGGCAAAGGTCGTTCGGAACCACGATCTCACGGCGTCGTGAGAAACTGGGCCGTCGCCCGGGCGATCATCGCCTCTTCATCGGTCGGAATCACGTGCACGGCGGCCGCCCCGCCATCGGTCGAAATCGTGACGGCATGGCGCGCGTTTCGCTCGGGATCGATTTCGATCCCCAGGAATTCAAGGCCCTGGCAGATTCGGGCTCGGGCGGGGGCGGAATGCTCGCCAATGCCGGCCGAAAAGACCAGGGAATCGAGCCCGCCCAGCGCGGCCGCGAGGCCACCCAGTGCGAGCTTGGCGCGGTAACAAAAAAGGTCGATCGCCAGCGCGGCCCGAGGGTCGGCCGCCTCGCGCTCGAGAAGATCCCGAAGATCGGAGCTCGTCTCGGACACCCCCACAAGGCCTGATTCCGCGGTCGCCATCCGGTGGAAACCCTCGATCGTCATCCCCTCGGATTGGGCCAGAAAATCGACCAATCCGGGATCGATGTCTCCCGATCGGGTCCCCATCATGAGTCCCGCCGCGGGAGTGAACGCCATCGTCGTATCGATCGGACGGCCCCCCTTCACGGCGGCCATGCTGGCACCCGCCCCCAGATGAGCCAGAATCACCCGGCCACTCGCCTCGGCCGGGGCGACCCGGCCCAATTCCTCAAGCAAATATTGATACGAAATTCCATGGAATCCATAGCGCCTAACCCCCTGTTTTTCCAGCCGCCAGGGAATTGGCAGGGTTCGTGAGACGGCCGGCAAATCATGGTGAAAACCCGTGTCGAAACACGCGACCTGGGTTCGATCGGGGTCGAGCCGCCCGAGTGTCTCGATCAAGGCGATCTCGCCCGGCAGATGGTTGGGGGCGAAGATTTCGATTTCCCGCAGCGAGGCGAGCAATCCTGGCGTCACGCGCTCAGGCCGGTAGTGCCGGCCGCCCCCATGCACGACCCGATGACCAATCGCGACAATTCGCGTCAGGCTGATCCGGTCCCCGAGCCAACCGATCAAGACCCCCGCCGCGGCCTGATGGTCGGGTGCCTCGATCACCAGATCGGACGCGCCCAGGTCCCCCTCGACCGTCATCCGCGCGTCCCCAAGCCCGATTCGCTCGATCCGGCCCGTCAACAGCCGCTTGACCGGGGCCCGAATCGTGAAAATCGCGAACTTCAGGCTCGACGAGCCCCCATTGATCACGAGTAGCACCGACTGACCAAGGGTCGGATCCGATTCAGCCGCGTCTTGGCCTGGCGTTCGGTCGCTCATCCGCGATGTCGATCCTCGTGATCACACGACACGTCTCCACGAAATTGTTTGACAATTGTTCGTGCGGACGTCATACACGGGCGACCGCGGTCGTGACGCGTGCCGCTCTGATCGAACGCTACTCGGCGACGAGGATTTCGGCAAGGGGCGACCGGCCGTCGGTCGCGCTCAAGGCTATGAGGCGAGATCGGAAAACAGGGGCGATTCGACAACGCGGGGGCAGTCGGGAAGCGAGTTCAGAAAGGTGCGCCCGTAGGGCTTGGTCGTGACACGGGGGTCGAGGATGACCACGATCCCACGGTCGTTCTTGCCCCGAATCAGCCGGCCAAAGCCTTGCTTGAGCTTGATGACGGCCTCGGGAACCTGATACTCAATAAACGGATTGCCACCGCGAGCACGGATGATTTCCAGGCGGGATTCGAGCAAGGGATGACTCGGAACCGAAAATGGGAGCCGAGTGATGATCACATTCGAGAGCGCCTCGCCAGGAACGTCGATCCCTTGCCAGAAACTCTCCGCGCCAAAGATCACGCTGTTCACGTCGGCCTTGAACGCCTCGACCATCTTGGATCGGGGGATTCCGTCGCACTGGGCCAAAAGCGCGATATCGCGCCTGGCCAGGAATGGGCCCAGCGCGCGGGCCGTCGACTCGAGCATCTTGTGCGAGGTGAAAAGCACGAACGCCTTTCCCTGAGATTTGTCGAGATAATAGGCGATCGCTCGCGCGGCGGCTTGCTCGAAAGCCTGGGGCTGCTCGGAGGGATCGGGCAGATTCCTGGGGATGTGAATCGCGACCTGGTTGGCGTAATCGTAAGGACTGCCAAGCGCCATCGTCGCGGCCGAGGTGAGCCCGGTCCGGGTCTTGATGAAATCAAACGACGGGGGCGAACCCACGCATAGCGTCGCCGAGGTCAAGACGCAGGTGGGGACGCGGTCGAATAACAACCGCCTGAGCGCGGGCCCAACGTCCTGGGAGGATGACGCCAGTTGGATCCGCCGATTTCGCGCGTTGGTGATCTCGACCCAATGCACCAGATCCTCGCCCCTCTGCCCGACCCAGGCCGAGACCTGATCGGCCAGGGCACGACAACGCTCATCGGCGGAGGCGAGCTCCATGGCCTGCTCGCGGGCCGTCGCCTTCTCGGCCGCCAGCGCGATCGAGCCAGCCAACGATCGGAGCTGGTCCGGAAGTGTCTCGGGAATCTCGATCGGCTGGCGGACCCGACCGTTAAACCCGGCCGGCTGGCGATCGTGCCAGGCGGCGATCGCGGCGAAAAACTCCTCGGAGGCCGCGCGCGCGGCTCTCGTTTTTCTCACGGCGTCGTCGAGCCCATGAAGGCTCAAGAGCCCCTTGCCCGAGCGCTCGTTGTAGAGCCGATTCAGGGCGAAATCAATGCTCGCGCTCGACAACCGAAGCCCCAGGTGGTCCCCGGCGACGGCCTCAAGGGTGTGAGCCTCGTCCAGGATCGCCACGTCATAATCCGGCAAAACCGACGTCTCATGCTCGCGAAGCGCAAGGTCGGTCACGAACAGGGCGTGGTTGACGATCAAGATCTGGGCATGGCGCATCCTGCGCCTTTCCTTGAAAAAGAAGCACTCGGCGTACTCGGAGCAATCGCGACCCAGGCAATTTCCATTGTCGCTCTGCACGGCATCCCAGACCGCCGCCTGGGGACGATAATTGAGATCGGCCCGGCTTCCATCCCGAGTGCGACCCGCCCACATCTTGAGCTCGGCGAGCTCGTCGAATTCCTCGGGCCGCTGAAACAGTCCCGATTGCCGCTGAATCGCCAAGTCGAGTCTGCGCAGGCTCAGATAATTGGACCGACCCTTGACCAGGACGGCCGTGAATTCATAGGGAAGGACCGCGCGGAGGAACGGCACGTCCTTGTTCAAGATCTGCTCTTGCAGGGCGATCGTGTGGGTGGAAATGACAATGGTTTTCTTGAGCTCGACGGCCGCCTGAATCGCCGGGACAAGATAGGCAAAGCTCTTACCGACACCCGTGCCGGCCTCGACGATCAGATGGCAAGGTTTTTCGATCGCGCGGGCGACCCCACGGGCCATCTTGAGCTGCTCGACCCGATGTTCGTAGTTCGGCAGCCGTCGCGCGATCGCGCCCTCGGGTCCGAGAATCGAAACAGGGTCAAGATCGGACATGGAGGAGCTCAAGGAAGTCGATCGCCGTGCGGGCCGGCGCTCACTGGGAAACAGGGCGGCCAATCTTGGGAGCCGCTCCGATCGCGCCCACGGTGGGGCTCGAGGCGGTCGCGTACAGCTTTCGCGGAATTCGTCCGGCCGCGGCGGCCAGCCAGCCAGCCTCGACCGCGAGCCGCATCGCGTGGGCCATCCGAAGCGGGTCGGCCGCCCCGGCGATCCCCGTATTGAGCAACACGCCATCGCAGCCCAACTCCATCGCGATCGCGACGTCGCTGGCCGTGCCGACCCCAGCGTCAATGATCACCGGATAGCTGGGGTCACCGGCCTTTAGATCCTCCAGGATGATCCGGATGTTGTTGGGGTTGAGAACCCCCTGGCCACTCCCAATCGGACTGCCGGCCGGCATCACACTGGCCGCGCCCGCCTCCTTGAGCCGTCGCGCCATCACGGGATCGTCACTTGTATAGCAAAGAACCTGAAAACCCTCCTTCACCAGGGTCTTCGTCGCCTCAAGAGTCGTCAGCGGATCGGGAAGCAGCGTCCGCGGGTCGGCGAGAACCTCGAGCTTGACCCACTCCGCGCCGGGATTGCCCAGCCCCTCGAGCAGCTCGCGCCCCAACCGCGCGGTGCGCAGGGCGTCCTCGACCGTGAAACAGCCCGCCGTATTGGGCAAAATCGTATAGCGGTTGGGATCGAGAAAGTCGAGCAGACTCCGCCCCTCGCGATCGGTGAGCCGCTCGCGCCGAACGGCTACCGTGACGACATCGGCCCCACTCGCGGCCAGGCAGTCGCGCATGAGCTCGAGTGTTTCGTATTTGCCAGTGCCGACAAACAGCCGGCTGCGAACCGTCCGGCCACCGATCGTGAGCGGCTCGGCCTCCCACCACGGGCTTCCGCCGCCGCCGACCAAGGTCACGATCTCGAGCTCGTCTCCCGGGGCGATCACCGTCGTACCGTGCCGCGAACGCGACACCAGCTCGCGATTGAGCTCGACGGCCACGTGCTCGGGCTTAAGCCCAAGCTGGGGCATGAGCTCGGCCAGCGTGACCGGACCCGGAAGCTCTCGCGGTTCGCCGTTGAGCGTGATCCTCACCCTCGACCTCGCCCCTTGATTTTTCAGTCGTACCCCGCCATGC
>JAKBAP010000241.1 GCA_021808995.1 Planctomycetota bacterium
CTGATCTCAAACCATGCCAGTCATCTGGATGTTTTTATGCTTGGCGTTCCGCTGAGGCGTCCGCTCAATTATGTGGCGCGGTCGACCTTGTTTGTACCGGTCCTGGGGTTTCTGATTCGATCGCTCGGTGGTTTTCCGATCGAGCGGGAGGGGTTTGGGGTCTCGGGGGTGAAGGAGACCCTGCGGCGGCTGCGACGTGGGGGAGTGGTGGTGCTTTTTCCCGAGGGGACGCGCACCCACGATGGCAATCTGGGGCCGCTCAAGCCTGGCATCGCGGCGCTGGTTTCTCGGGCGGGGGTGCCGATTATCCCGGCGGGGCTAGCGGGGACCTTTGAATCGCTCCCACGCGGACGATCGATCCCCAGGCGGCATCCGATCCGGATTCACTATGGAACCCCGATCGCCCCGGAGGAGCTCGCCGGGCTCACCTCCGCGGCCGTGCTCGAGCTGGTCGGCGAGCGGCTCCGTCAGAGCGTGGAGACGGCCAGGAGCGCCCTCGACGCGGCCACCGATCCAGGACGGCCGAATCCGCGTCAATCATCGCCCGAGGCTTGAGACCAAGACCCGAGGAACAGGATTCGCCCATGAGTGACGGAATTCATCGAAGAGGCTGGCTGCGGGCGGCGGGGGGAGCGTTCGCGGTGACCGGCGGAGTGGGGACTCCCGGAATCGCGAGCGCCGGCGGGATTAACCCTGGCCAGTTCGTTCTGGGGCTCAACACCAGCACGCTGCGGGGGCATCATCTGCCGCTCGAGGAGGTCGTCACGATCGCCATCGATGCGGGATACAAGGGTCTCGAGCCCTGGATCGACGAGCTTGAGGCCCACCAGGCGGCCGGCCGGTCGATCAAGGATCTGGGCAAGAAGCTGGCGGATTCGGGAGTCGGGGTCGAAAGCGCGATCGGATTTTTCGATTGGATTGTGGACGACCCGGCCCGTCGCAAGCAAGGGCTCGAGTCCGCCCGCAAGAGCATGGACCTGGTGCGAATGATCGGGGGTAAGCGCCTGGCCGCCCCGCCGGTCGGCGCCACCGACGCCCGGATGACCGATCTGGATAAAATCGCGGAGCGATACCGGGCGCTCCTGGAACTGGGCGACCAGATGGGGGTCGTTCCCCAGGCCGAGATCTGGGGGCCGTCACGGACGCTCTCGAAGCTCTCCGAGGCCGCGTACGTGGCGATCGGAGCCGGTCATCCCAGGGCCTGCGTCCTGGCCGATGTCTATCACCTTTATCGTGGGGGCTCGGATTTCACGGGGCTCTCCCTCCTGGGACCGTCCGCGATTCATGTGCTTCATTTCAACGACTACCCGGCCAAGCCGAGTCGCGAAAAACTGACCGACGCCGATCGCGTCTACCCTGGCGACGGGGTCGCGCCCCTGGCCGCGATTCTCACACGGCTCTCGGAGGGGGGATTCAAGGTGATGCTCTCGCTCGAGCTCTTCAACCGCCAGTATTGGGCTCAAGACCCCCGATCCGTGGCCCGGACGGGGCTCGCTCGGATGCGTGGGCTGGTTGGCCCGGCTTGATCGAGGGGAACGAGACAGCCAGATCACTCCGGCGACCCTGTTTACGATGCCTTTCGCCGCGGGAATCGATGACTCTCGCGGTATGCGGCCGCCCCGCTCGCGCGGGGCGTCGAAACGCGAAACATGGATGAGTTCCTTGCGCCGGCCGATTCTCACGGTCCACGATCGTCGCCCGGCCCCCGAGCTTGGGGCTCAGAGCCGCAGATAGAGATTGTGCCGTTCGAGATAGCGTAAGAAGAGATACGAGACGGCGAAAAAGACCGCCAACCCGATCATTGCGTACCAGAGCGGTGAATCGTCGGGCACGACCGTGAGCACGGCACCCTCGACGTAGTGATGGATCATATAGGCGGCCAGGGGATTTTGCCCTAGCGTGCGGAAAAGTCCGATTCGAAGTCCGCCGATGTCGCAGGGAGGAATGAAAAGGGCCAGCAAGACCAGCGAAAACCCGGATGAAAACAGAGTGAAAGGGAGCGTGACCATCTTCTTGTTCATCGTCCAGAAGCTATGGACGCGGATGGTGTTGGGGGGGGGTTGGACGAATGGCGGGGTGGCCAGGAGCGATTCCCAGGAACGGCCGCGAAGGTTTTCGAGGGGTGGCAGGACCGGTGACTTGGCGATCGAGGGCTCGAGCAATTCGACCGTCCCCTTGTCGACGTCGTAGAGCGTGCCCACGCAGTTAAGGCCATACCCGAGCCCACACAAGACAAGCCCCATGCCCAGTAGCCGAAAGGTCGAGCCCCAGGGTCCTCGCGTGCTGACGATGTCGTATGCCAGGGTGCCGAAGAGCATCGGGATCGCCCAGCTAATTGGACCAAAGAAACCACCATCCCAGGCCGACTTTCCCGAAAGCCCGAGGAAGGCGTCAAGTCCGTTGGGCTTGCCATAGACGAACCAAAAATTGAAGAAATAGGCGATCGCCAGGGAGACGACCATGCAACCGAGCGCCGCGAATGAGCGAACTTTCGCGCTGGCGCCGATGACCGGCAAGATCAAGATCTGCGTCACCCCAATGATCGCCAACGTTTCCCAGAGGTTGGCCTTCAGTAGCCCCCCCACGAGATTCCAGGCGGTCTCGGGAGTCGCCATCGACCAGCTCTTGATCTGATCGATGTCCTCGTGCAGATACATCACGAGCGACACCAGGACCAGTGCCAGGCCACGGACAATGAAGTGTTTGTAGGCCTTACGCGATTCGCCCGCCGCGAGCCGCCGGATCATCGTGAGCCGAAAGGAGACGCCCGCCGCGAAGATGAAACTCGGCATGATCGAGTCGGCGTAGCTGAAATAGGGGAGGCCTCCGTGATGCTTGAGCACCTCCGGAAAGGCCGCCAAACCGCCGACGAAATTGACCACGAACATGCCGGCGACGGTGTAGCCGCGGAATTGGTCGAGCGAGCCGATTCGTGGCGCTGGAGACGGCGAGCTGGTCTGCATGGTGGGTTTCCGATGAGGAGTCGACTCAGGCGCGATAGCATCGGGCTGGGGCGATTAATCGATTGATGCCCACGCCACTTCCAATCACGGGCCTGATAACGCCCTTGCCGCGAAATCGCCGCGACTCGCGTACCCGCGAAGGCCAAGTTCAACGTTGTACCCGTTGGGTCGGATGGACGGAAGCGACCAGCCCCTTCTTGTCGCCTCGAATCTCTCACGACTCAATTCCAGGGACCTTGGGATTTTCGGGAGAATTGCTCAACTAATGTTAAACACAAGGTGGATATGTGATTTGCGTGAGGGTTGTTCTGGGATGTTGAATGGGGCGCGTCGACCTGCTATTTTGAGTTTGGGTCAATCACGGAGATTTCCTTTCCGCGAGCCGGCCCCACGCGTGAGGACCATCGGGGATTCCGCGTTGCTTTTTCCGAGTTTCAGATCGCTTGGTATCGCCGTTTGCCCGATTCACCTGACGGAACGCCGGGGTGGAGAGGGTGTTGGTGCCCGTTCGGGTTCTGGGGATTCGACACGCTAGGTCCAATTGTCCATGACCATCGAGGTCAAGGAAGGGGCCGGGATTGTCGCGTCAAGGACGAGGCTTCATGGCTCGAAGTCCAGAGGTCGCCCTGATGATCGACACGTCGACCGTGTATGGTCGGCGTCTGTTACAGGGGATTGCTCGCTATCTGCGGTTGCATCGTTCGTGGTCGTTTTTCCTGGAGCAGCGCGAGGTTGATGGCATGCCGCCAACCTGGCTGCGGACGTGGCGCGGCGATGGCTTGATCTCGCGATGGAGCATCCCGGCCGTGACCTCGATGCTCGAGGAGTTTCCGGGGGCGGTGGTCGACGTGAGCGATCGTGGTCCGCCCCACGGACTGCCCCGGATCAATTCCGACGATGAGATGATCGGCCGGTTGGGGGCCCGGCAGCTTTTGGATTTGCGGCTCGGGTCGTTCGCGTATTGCGGCTTCGCGGATGAGCTCTGGTCGCGCCGGCGCCGCGATGCCTTCGTCGCGGAATTAGCCGGGGCGGGGTATCCCTGCCAGGTTTATGAGTCAATCTGGCGCGAGGCCGGGGTCCATCTTCGGGAGGACGAGCAGGTCAGGATCGGGCAGTGGCTGAATTCGCTGTCTCGGCCGGTCGGGGTCATGGCGAGCAACGACGTACGGAGCATCGAGATCGTCAACGCCTGCCGGCATCGCGGCTTGAGGGTCCCCGAGGACGTCGCCGTGGTGGGAGTCGACGACGATGAGATTCTTTGCCAGATCTGTAATCCCACGCTCTCGAGCATTGTCCCCAATATCGAGATGATCGGTTACGAGGCGGCCGCCCTTCTCGATACCCTGATGCAGGGGGGCAAGGCCGACTTTCAGGAGCGTTTCATCCCGCCGTTGGGAGTATCCAGCCGACTCTCGACCGACGTTTTCTCCGTCGACGACCAGGAGTTCGCGGCGGCGGTTCGGCTGATCCGCGAGAATGCTTGCCATGGAATCGTGGTCCCCGACCTCCTGGACCGCGTCCCCATGTCGCGTTCGACCCTTGAGCGCCGATTCCGGGATTACCTGGGTCGCTCGCCCCGGGCCGAGATCCGGGGCGTCCAGATCAATCAGGCCAAACGGCTCCTGGCCGAGACCGATCACCCGATCAGACGGATCGCGGAGCTCGTCGGCTTTGATCACACCGAGTATTTCCACGTGGTCTTCAAGCGCGAGGCGGGCCTGACCCCGGGGCAATATCGGCGGGCGTCGCAAGCCACGCCCAGGACCGCCACTCTCCAGTAGCCTCCATCCACCCTGCCAGATAGCCCCTTGTCACGGTGATCAAGACCGGCGAGCGTGACTTCCGTCGCCCGCCCTGAAATCATCGGGCTCGCGTCCCTCGCCGTCGGCATTGGTGTCTCGATGCGAGGATCCCGGCGAGAACGATCGATCAGATGCGATGAATTTGAGAAGATTTCTTAGTTCCATTGAGGTGTCCCATGACACTTCCGAGAGACGAATCGGCCCTGATGGCGGTTTCGAACATCCCCATCACGCTGGCCCGTGACTCGAGTTTTTCATGAAAGCCTGAGAAAATGAATGGGTTCGAGGCTTCCTGTCCTAGGCTCCGTATCTGTCTCGTGACCCTCGGAGATCGATTCCGCCGCGCCCGTTCATGATAAGGGATCTCAATCGAGATTACGCAAGATCTCATTGTCTGGGTGGTGGTTTCTCCGTAGCCTAAGTAAATTCCGAAAAGTGAAAGGTCGGTTCCGCGAAACGGGTGCTTGAGACGCTTGGGGTCGCACAGTCGATGGGCCTCGATCGTCATCTGGGTCGTCCTTGGCCTTGCCCTCGGGTGGTCCCTGGCCGTGTTCGCGCCTTGGTGCTCGACCTTACCATGGCTCGGTGGTCACTGAGATCCGATTCTGTTGGGACGCGGGGCATGGAGGGGGGGAAGGTGGTGTTCGAGACGCCCGCTAGCGGAGGAGTGCATCATGAATGCCCCTCCCTGGGTGTCTGCGTGGTCACAAGTCACTTGATCGGACTGCGGGTGTATCGTCCTTGGTCGTTCTCAGCCACCCCGAGGTTTCTTATCGATCGATGCTTGGTCCGGGGCGTTTGATGCGAACTAGGATGGTGTGAGAGGTTGGAGCTGTCGGCTATGTGGCCGATCCGGCTTAGCCATCCTCGATTCTGGATGGGCGTGTTGATCGTGCGTACGTGGGCGAGGGGTCGGGGCATGGAAATCCTACCCTTTCGCAAGTCTGGCGCGACGATTCAGGGAGAGGGCGGATCTCATGATGAATTCCTTCGGACAGCGTCTTTTTTCAAGGAAAGTCGTTGCTATGATTGGAGTGATGGGCGTGGGTGCCCTTGCCTCTGGGTGTGGGTCGGGTGATATGCCGGGCGCGCCGACCGGAAAGATCGCGGCTCCGCTGGGTGAAGCGGTGCCCAAGGGCAAGAAATTGAACGTGGACGTGTCTTCTCGCCGGCAGCACAAGTCAGAGCAGCCCAAGCCGGCCAATTGACCGTGTGTTTCCTGGAGGTCGTTCTTATTTTTTCGGTTTCGTCGTTCTGATTAAAGGAGTCTCATGCAATGAGACGGACAGCTTCGCGGATTCGCCCCGAGGGCTTCACTCTGATTGAGCTCTTGGTGGTCATCGCCATCATCGCGGTCTTGATCGCGCTATTATTGCCGGCGGTTCAGTCGGCGCGTGAGGCCGCCCGTCGGGCTCAATGCGTCAACAACATGAAGCAGCTTGCCCTTGGCTGCCACAACTATGACAGCTCCAATGGGACCTTCCCGATGGGGCGAAACAACCAGGCCTACATCAGCACCGGCGGCAGCCCACAGGGTTATCACGACGGCTGGGGTCAGTTTGGCGGTCTGTTGCTCTACACCGAGCAATCGGCGATGTACAACGCGATCAACATCAGCCTGGGGCCTTATCAGGCTCGCAACAGCACGTTCCCCGGCGTGGGCCTGACGTTCCTGTGGTGCCCGAGCGATAGCCTGATCACGAACCTGCGGTTTTTTGAGCTCTGCGCGGGTTGGGATGGCACGACCATCGGCATCTGCTATACCAGTTATCGCGGGGTCTGCGGCACGTTCATGCCGGGGGGCTACGGCGCGGTCCAGCAGGTTCTCCAGGCCGAGCGCGGGATGTTCCCCGACACCGGCTATGGACCCTACGCGCCGGGCTATCCGAGCCAGTCGCCGGTTCGATTGGCGAGCGTGACCGATGGCACCAGCAATACGTTTCTCTTTGGCGAGAGCGCCCAGGGCAAGCTGTCGCAATTTGGCTGTGGACCAGGCGGCGGATGTCCCTTCGAGGGGAACGGTTGGTGGGCCGACGCCGATTACGGCGACTCGACCATGTCGACCTTCTATCCTCCCAATCTTCAGGGAGCCGATGTTACGATCCTTCCTGGTACCTGTGATAGCGGAGGCACGGTCGCGGGCGAGTCGGCGACCAGTTTCCATCCCGGCGGGTGCAATTTCGCCTTCGCCGACGGCTCGGTTCACTTCATCAAGAACTCGGTCAGCTCGTGGCAATGGCCCATGATCCAGCAGGGCCAAATCAACAACCAATGCGTGCCTCTTTTACCGCTGGGATCGTCCCAGGGCGTCTATCAGTCGCTCTCGACTCGCAACGGTGGCGAGGTCATCAGCTCCGACCAGTATTGAGAATGGTGACGTTTTAATCACCTCTTGATCCGAACGAACGGCTCGCGAGGAGAACGGATCGGCGGCGATGCACAATCTCCGCCGACCCGGGCTCCTCGTGGCCGGTCGATGCCGAGTCCGATCCCAGCCCGTCGGCCTGACGCGAAAGCCTGATCGGTTGCGTTTCGGCCTGACTTCCGTGACGAGCCTGGTCGCGGTGGCCGCGCTGGCCCTGTGTCTCTCGGCTCCCTTTCCCATCGTGGCGCGATCGTCGCTCTCCGGCGAGTTGGTTCAAAAACCAATCGATCGCCCGATAGGTCGTGGCACCGTTCGCCTCTCGGTGCGGAGGCTTGACGCCGACTTAGCATGTCGCGACTTGCGAGCCGACGTGAACGCGAGAATGGAGCGATCCCGCGGGAGGTCGTGGGAACGGGAGCCGATTCCTTGGGAATGGCACCGTCGCCTGGGAATCCCATGGATCGGTTTGTCCTGTCCTCGGATCCGTCGCTTGTGAAAACGAGATGGCTCGCCAAGAATGGATAAAACAGGCGACGTGTTGATCGACTCGGCGAGTCTCTTTTGAAACGGCGAGACCTTCGTTAAGGCGTCCGGCAATGCACTCAGGAAGGCAGAGGGTCCGGCGGCTCGGAACCTGGGCGGCGTTGCTGACCGTCGCCGGGTGTGGGATCGGGCTCCTGGTGGCTCGGCCGTGGCTCTCCGGAAGAGGGCTGGCGGTTGACTCGCGCGCGTACGATCAGCAAGACTGGGACGGGGCGGCGAGGCAGGCCCGTCGGACACTCCGGGCTCGGCCGGACGACATCGAGGCCCTGCGGCTCCTGGCGCGGTCGTCGGTTCGGCTTAGCCGTGACGACGCGGCGATCGCGATTTACACCCTTCCCCGTCC
>JAKBAP010000242.1 GCA_021808995.1 Planctomycetota bacterium
TGTGGGGAGGGGCCGAGCGATCGGGGTCGCCGCGGTCGCGCTCGTCCCGGTCCAGGAACGTTGGGCCACGATTTGAGACGCTTGAGACTCGGGTTCTGCTTTCTGGCGACCTCTATCAGCCCTTCGTGAACATGGAGCGAGCGGTCGCCCTTGAGCATGGACTCGCGATGTGGGTTTCGGCCGCGATGGCCGTCGATCATGCGGATGCCCAGGCCGCTCCCGCGAATTTCAGCATGAGTATCGAGCCCGGCGCTCCGGCTCCGTGGGTGGTGACCCAGGCGACCGGCCCGGCCATGGTTGAGGGGCAAGGCTCGCCTGTTCCGTATGATTCGGGGGCGTTCGCGCCCTCGAATTTCTCTTTTCCTGGGAGCGCGAGTGGTGACTCGATGAACCAGGGGACCGCGAGCCTTCGCTGGGGTTGGCAAAATGCGAATGCTCCGTTGCTCTCGTTCAGCCAGCCCACGTCGGCCGAGGCATCGAGCCTGACCATGGAGCCGGCATCCGCGACGCCGGCCCTACCCTCATCCATGTCCGACCTGACCGGCGTCTCTGGGCCATTCCCCACGCAACGATCGACTTACGACTCCACGCTCACGGACCGTAACCCAACCGAGTCGGTTCAGTTTCCGATCGGGCCGGCGATTCGAGGATTGAGCCTCGCGATCGCCTCGATGGGCGGCTTACCGAGCATGGAGGGGATGGTTCCTTATCTGCAAGGAGTTTCCGTGACGGATTCCTCGGGCGATACGATCGCTCAGGCGGTTCCGGACCTGCCCTCGGGTGGTTTCTCGGCCCAGGCGGTCGCCTTGGCGCTTCAGAACGCCCCGGTCGGTGGTCGGCTGGTCGTCCAGATCTCCGCGTTGCAATCGCAGTCAAACTCCGGCACCCTACCCAATCCCAGCGCCATCCAGCCCTCGGGAACCTGGAGCGTTCCGTTCTCGCTACAGGTCACGGGGCAGGATTCACCCTCCCCGGTCGGCCTGTCGGCCGATTCGCTGGTTCAAGGGGGCTTTTCGGCCGGGCCACTCACCGTTGCCTTGCTCACCATAACGGGGGTCGAGGGCACAGGCACGGCCCCGGCCCTGGCGGTCTCCGATCCCTTATCCTTTCCCGGAGCGCTTACGGCGGCCAGTCCAAGCCCTCTGGCGGTGGTTGAAACCGAATCCTCCACTCCCGGCGATGGCTGGCTGCCGACGGGACCCTTGGTTTCCCGAAGCGCGGGCCCTCTGGGGCTAGTCCTGGCGTCGATGACCCCGGAGCCGACCGCCGGTGTCGATCGTACCGAGCGTGCCTTCTCGGATGACCCGGATCAGGCCAATCTTGGGCTCGAGCGAATGGCCGACCATGGCCCTGATTCCCAGCTCGCCCAGGATTCCGCGACGACCGAGGACGGAACGGCCGATTCCAGGACCAACCCAGGGGTCGTCGCGGTCGCTCGCGGCGAGGGATTGCTCCCCCTCTACGCGACCTCTGGACCGACCCGTCGGCGCGGCGATCTGGCCCTCCTTCTCGCTGACACGAGCGCCGGTCCTCAGGCGCAAATCGTTGATTCCGCCGCGGAA
The DNA here is from genome assembly GCA_021808995.1 of Planctomycetota bacterium. Lineage (GTDB taxonomy): Bacteria > Planctomycetota > Planctomycetia > Isosphaerales > Isosphaeraceae > JAKBAP01. The sequence continues at coordinate 1,563 of JAKBAP010000242.1, forward strand.
ACCCTCCCCGCCATCCCAGCCCAGACAAACTCGACTTCCGCCGAGCATCAGGCCGCCGGCGATGTGATCCGGGCCGCCCTGGGACTCGTCGTCGGGCTCAGCCTGACCTCTGGACCGCTCCTGTCCGACTTGATCTCCCATGCCCGCTCAGCCAGGCTTGGCCGAGCCCAGGGACAAACGGAGCACCCCTCGAACCGGAAGCCCCGGACCAGAGCCGGCCGCCTTGCCGGCTGGTTCACCTCGTTTTTCGGCTGATCACCGGGTCGGCTTTCAGAAGCGACCGTATCGTCACTGGGAGCTGGATCGCTTGAGGCTCGACCACGAGTCGAGGACAGCCCGTCGCGCGAGGGAAAACCATCGGCTCAGCCGATCGGGACGATGGGGCAGGCACCGGCCGTGGTGGGCCGCGATCTCGATCTCGAGCCAGGGGTCGGAATGGGCGAACGAGGCGGCGAGCTCGAGGTCGGCGAGCGCGGAGTCCCATCGTCCCTGACGGATGAGCATGCGAGCCCGCCCCAGGTAGGCCCTGGGCAGCTCGGGGTCGCGGATGAGGGCGCGTGAGTATTCGGCGAAGGCGGCCTGAAACTCGCCGAGAGCGGCGAGCGACTCGGCCTTGTGAAAGTGGGCGTGGTCGATGGCGCCGTGGAAGATGGCGGCGTCGAAGTCGTCGATGGCGAGCCGATGCTGGCCGGCCGCCGCCCTCGAGAGTCCGCGCTCCTCGAGCAGGCTGGCGTTTCCTGGCTGGATCAGCAGCCCTCGTGAGACGTCGTGCCAGGCGCCCTTGAGATCGCCGAATTCCCGGCGAATCCGCGATCGGATCAGGAGGGCTCGAGTCGACACTGGCGAGGAGCCGACCGCGTGGTTGACGACGGCGAGGGCGTCGTTGCCACGGCCGAGAGCGCCCAGGCCGATGGCCTGGTTAAGGCGGGCGTGCAGGGCGATGTCACCCCCTCCCCGGGCGATCAGGTCGAGGGCGGTGACGGCTGCTTTCAGATCGCCCGAGAGGGCCGGCCCCCCAAGGGGCAGCGCGAGCGCCTCCGCCGGGCTTTCCAGCTCGAGCTGGTCCCAACGGCGAGCGGCCAGGAGAGCGCGCTTCCAGAGCCGTTCCCGCGCGGGCGAGGGGTGCGATTTGAGTGCCTCCGCCGCGTCGGCGACGGCCTCGGCGGCGCGGCCCGACCTGAGCCGCGCGAGCGCCAGCGCGGACACGATCTCGACCCGACTGGGCCGCGTCAGCCCGAGATCCAACAGCGTGGTGAGATCGATCTCGGCCTGTCGCGGCTCGCCGGCGCGAAGGGCCACGATTGCCCTGCTAAACCGCGCGTGGGCGTCGCGAGGCTCGATTTTCAGGAGGGCATCGTAGTCGGCTCGGGCACGGTCCAATCGCCCTGCCTCGGCCTCCATGTTGGCCTCGTTCAGGCGCGCGGCCCGAGCGAGATCCGATCCCGGGTCGAGCCGCAGGAGCGGGGCGTAATGCTCTCTCGCCTGGCGGAAATCCCCCTGTTCCTGGTGTAAATAGCCAAGCTCCAGGTGAACCCGCGCTGACTCGGGCCGGTCGCCAAAACGCTCGAGGGCGGCCTTCATGTCGTCGATTGCCGCGTCCCACTGACCCTTGGCTCGATAGAGCCGGGCGCGGTTGAACCGGACGTGGGGCGAGGTCGGCTTGAGCCCGACCGCGACGCTGTAATGCCCAAGCGCGTCATCCAACCGGCCGGCCTCGACCTCAAGATCGCCCAGGACGGTCTGATACCAATAGTCGTCGCTCCGGATTCGGACCGCCTGCTTGAGCCATTCGATCGCGCGGGCAAGGTGTGCCTCGTGGTACGAAAGCAGACCCCATTCGAAGCAAGTCAGTGGCGAATCGACCCGCGTCACGTCGGCGGGCTCATCGGTAAAACGAGCGGGCGCCGGTCCCGAGCCGCGGCCCGCCCGTGATCCTTTCTCGACGATACAACCAAGTAGCGCTCGCCAGGGGGCCTTGGAATGGCTCGAGGCCATGGCACGCTCACAGATCGCCCGGGCGCTCGCGATCGCGGCCTGATCGACGCGCGACGAACCCCCCAGCGCGAGCGCCTCGTCCACGGCGGTCATCCAGAGAAACAGCAACTCGTCGACCTCGGTACGCAGGCGCTGGCTCAGGTCTTGATCGAGCATCGTGAGCGGCCGAAGCCCACGGGCGTCGACCTCGGTCCAGTTGTCGAGCTCCAACACGCGAAACGGAAACAAGACCCTCCTGAGCTCGGCGACCGCGTTCGCCAGGTCGTCCCCCTCGCCCCGAAGGATCCGGAATCGCAACTCGTCGGCCGCCGCGAGCACCGCCCGAGCGTCGCGCTGGGCCTGGTCATAGCGCTCGGCGATTCGCGATTGGTCGAGGGCACGGTCCTTGAGCTCCTCGAAATCCGCGCTCGAGCGCTTTTCCAGGAGTTTCTCGGCCATGCGTGAGAGATCCCCGGCGATCTCGCGGGGGTCGCGCAGTCGCGAGGCCCGCGCGAACGGCCCTTCCTCGAATCGGGCCGCGAACTGGCCCGCGCTGTCGAAGTGGAGTTTGGCGGCCGAGTACTGTTTTGCCTTGAGCGCGGCCTCGCCGGCCTCGAGCGCTTGCTCGACAAGCTTGTAGTTTTCCGAATGGTTCAGCCGTCCCCCGACGATCCAGCCAAGGACCGCGACGAAGGCGACCAGCAGGCTGGCGTAGGCGAGCAGTCGTTTTCGCCTGCGTCGGATCCAGGAGGTTCCTCGGCTGATCCAGGGCTCGCGGGCGTGGACGAGCGGGAGGTCGTTGGCGACCGCGTGGAGGTCGAGGGCGAGCTCGGCGGCGGACTGATAGCGAAGGTTGGGATCGGGATCAAGGGCATGGCGAATGACCGCGCTCAGGGCGGCTGGGACGTCGGGTCGGGACTCGGAGGGGGACGGGATCGGCGATTGGCGGAGGTCGGCCGCTCGAAGGAGGGCCTCGACGACCGAGCCTCCCTTGGGAGTCGGGGGATAGGGGCGGCGGCCGATCAGGGCCTCGTAAAGAATGACGCCCAGGCCAAAAAGATCAGCGCGGGCGTCGACCGCGTCCGACGAGCCGCCGGCCAAGGCGATGAGGTGCTCGGGCGCCATGTAGTCGATGGTGCCGCCAAGAGCCCCGCCGCCATCGTCGAGCAAGGGGTCCCGGGCCAGGTTGAAATCCAGCAACATCGGCATCCCATCGCCGGTCACGAGCACGTTCGAGGGCTTGATGTCGCGGTGCAGGACACCCCGGTCGTGCGCGTGGTCGAGAGCCTCCGCCAGGCGAGCGCCCCACCAGGCGATCGCGCGGGGATAGTTCCGCCGCGCGAGCGCGGACCGCCCCCCCGAGCGAGGGGTCGCGAACGCGCCCGCCCCCTCGAGCCGGTCGAGCGCCTCGATCAGCCCACGCCCGGCGTCGGCCGCCAGGACCGCCGGGTCCGAAAGCAACCGAGCCAGCGTGATCCGCCCGAAAAAGGGCATGCAGAGCAGATGCAGCCCGGTCGCCGCGTCGATGCGGTACGAATGGACCGGCACGATATGGGTATGTTGCAGCCGGGCCAGGGTCTGGGGCTCTCGCGAGCCTCGCCGGGTGACCTTGAGGGCGACCGGGCGATCGGCCAGGTCTTGCTCAAGCGCCAGGAACACCCGGGCGAACGAGCCGCGGCCGAGCTCCTCGACGAGCCGGAAGCCGCCGATGGTCTCGCCCACCTGGGGAAACCCACGGTCACCGCCGCCGGAAGCGACCATGCCACCGGTCGAGGCCGAGAACGACATCGTCCCGGTCCCCGATCCCACCAGGTCATGGATCTCGAGAATGCGGTTCAGGGAATCGGCGACCTCAGGGTATCGTTTCAGGAAGTCGGCGGGCTCGGCGGGGTCGTGGTTTTCCTCGCGAAGGCAGAATTCCTCATAGATCAGCGCGACGATGGTATCCTCGCCCAGATCGTGGTATTCGCTCATGTACCAGCGGGCGGAGACGGCCTCGCCGGCCTCGAATCGGAGGGCTAGGTCCGCGCGCAGGATCGCGAGCCGGGTGGCCGCCCCGTCGAGCGTGCTCTCGGCCTCGTGGAGATAATCACGGAGCGCGGGCCGGCGTTCCGCGATCGCCGCGTCGCGCCACGCCTGCTCGTACTTGCGAGCGAGCTGAACGGCGGCGGGCGAGGACGCCTCTTCCCACGTCCGCCGGCTGACGGACAGGCTCATCAGGGGCTCTCCCACTCCATTTCGACGCGCCGACGCAGGTCCTCAATCACGCGCTGAACCGTCCGTTCGCTGATCCCCAGTTTCTCGCCGATGTCCTTGCTTGAGAGTCCCTCGGCCTTGAGCTCCAGGATCGACCGCCTCTGCTCGGGCACCAACTCGCGGAGCCGGCCGAACACCTCGCGAGCCTGGGCGATTTCGCTCGGCGAATCGAGCGAGGCCGCCACGTCCTTCGGTCGCGAGCCGTCGCCCCAGAGCGATTCCTCGCGGTGCATATCGTGCTTGCGGCTGGCCGCCCGGCGATACTCGTCGATTACCTTATTCTTCGCGGCCCGGGCCAAAAAGGCGACAAGATGCCGTGAATCCTCGAATTCGGTCGGGCTCGAGCGCATCCTCCGGAAGAAGCTCCCCCAGACGCTCTGGAGAAAATCCAGCGAGTCAAACCGGGACCGGAGCAATTTGGGAAGTTGTCTGCGCACAACGAGCCGGACCTCGGCCTCGAACCGCTGGAGCAATTCGCAGGCCGCCCCTTCATCGCCGGCCTGGATGCGTTTGAGGAACTCGCCGAGCTCGCTTGATTCGGGCTTGGACTGTTCGCCGACCGACATCGCATCGACTCCTCGCGGCGACCGCGCCATGGGATAATCGCGTGGGCCCCCCTCCCTGGACGTCCCAAGCGTGACGGTCGAAAGTAACCGCTCCGCTTCAGAATTGACAAGGGTCGAGCCTGGCCGAGCATCGAGCCGGGGTCACGCGAGTTCCGATTCGCACTCTCTCGAACGGTCGCTTGGGGAGGCTTCCTCCCAGCGAGGCGTCATTCCTGGAATTGGCGAGGGCTCGAGGCCGGTTCGACCTTGTCACGCGAGTGAATTCGCGCAAGCGCGCCCGCCCAGGCCGTCACTCGGTCGCGGAGCGCCTGGGGCTCGACCACCTCGACTTCATCGCCATAACAAGTCAGCCAGTCAAGGATCCTGTCGAACGAATCGACCGCCAGGACCAACTCGAGCGAACCACCTGGGCCCGCCTGATAAACGCCATCGGGAGCCGAGGCGGCGTCGCGAAGGGCCAGGGCGGCCGATTGCGAGAAACGGAGCACCACCCGCTCCAGGGAACCGTCTCGGTCTTGCCGATTCGACCTCGCCAGAAAACGATCGAGGCGAAATCGCGGAGGGATCACGTAGATTTCGTCGGTGAGCTCGAGCCTTTCCAGCCATGGGACGCGAAACATCCGGACACCGCCATGAAACGACGAGTGGCCGACCAGGGCCCAGCACTCTCGAAGCCGAGTCAACCGGTACACGCCGAGCTTGGTCGCCGTCAGCGGGTCGCGAGGCTCGATCTCACGCGACCAGACCTTCATCCGCTTTCGCTCGCCAAGAGAGTCGAGGATCGTGGCGTAAAGCTCGAGCCGATCCTTGGCGAATTGGGGTGCCTGATCGTCGGCCAGGAGCTCGCTGGACGAGACAAGTCGGTCGCGAACCACCGGAGGGAGTGCCTGGGTCAGCCTGGCGAGAGCGCTCGAGGCGAGCCTGGGAAGCCCAAAGGGATCGTCGATGCCCGCCCGGCTGAGCAGCAAAATCGCGAGTGACTCGCTCTTTTCAAGGGGGGTGGGCTGAAGCATGCCCGGGCCCGCCACATGATAACCCTGACGGTCCGAGAGATAGTCGACCCGGATGCCCGCGGCCTCGAGCGTCGCCAGGTCGCGAAAGATCGTCCGCCGGCTCACGCCGCAGGCTTCCGCCAGCCGCCGCGCGTTCGGATAACGCGCGCTCTGAAGTAGCATAAGCAAATGAATCAAGCGCGAAAGGGGGAGCCTGGGACCGGCGGCGGCGTCCCGATCGCCAGCCGGCCCGACCGATTGGATAGTGCCTCGTGCCTTGACCAGCATCGCCGACCTCGTCTCCCTATGAGTCAGATAGGCTGACTCATCCACGAGAACAGCCAACCTCGAACGTAAGGCGCGGTCGAGACCGGTGAGAACGGGCTGAATGGTGGAAATTCCAACCCACGAGCCGGAAAACCGGGTGGTTTGGCCGCCGCTTGGTTGACACAAGGCGGATGCGGCGTTACCCTTGCATGCGATTGATGACGGCTCGGGCAGATAGCTCAGCTGGTAGAGCACAGGACTGAAAATCCTGGTGTCGCCGGTTCGATCCCGGCTCTGCCCATTTCGTTTCGGAAGCGCGAAACCGCCCCCGTCGATCGATTACGCGGGTAGGACTGT
>JAKBAP010000243.1 GCA_021808995.1 Planctomycetota bacterium
GTTTCGTTCGCGACGATCTGTCCCACGGGTTTGGACATTGAGTGGTGGGTAGGGTCAGCCAGCATGGACTCATCCGGCCTCACCCTTGAGTCTCACGTGGCCTATGCCCAGACGAACCGCCCTAATGTCGTGATCCGAATCCACTCGAGGGTCAATGAGCCGAATGCACATAAGGTGCTTCGGCTCGCTGATTGCAACGGAATGTCACCGTCGGCGTTTGGCATTCCACGCCAAAACCCGCTATGATCGCCTGCTGGGACGGGGCTTCTTGGAGTGGTCCGAGTCGGGGGTCTCATGCCTCGATCCCGGCCTGAAGAACGTGGAGGTCGCGGGAATACGGTCATGATTACCCGCTGTCTTGCGATTGCCTCATGTCTGGTGATCGGGCTCGGGTCGCGAGCCGCGGCCGAGGATCCGAAACCGGAAGCGCTGCTCCGAGGTCTGCTGAACGCGAGATCCGCCCTCACCAAGGGGAAGCTGGACATCGTCGTCCAAATCGACGTACCGCACCTTGTCAGTCCCAACCCGGATGTCCGGCTTGGGGTCTCCTTCGACGGAGACAAGTGGTTCTTCGAGCAATCCGACGTGAAGTATTGGTCGGAAGCCCCGGATGACAAGGGGCTGCGTGAGAAACAGAAGAAGCTCGAAGCCATGGGCGGTGACCAGCGTAAGGGGGTCGCGGCCGGACTCGGCGAATGGCGGAGGCTGCACTTCCGCACGATCCGCGACGCTACGGGCATATACTTTTACGAGCCTTCTTTTCAGGCGCATTTGATCACTCCCGTTCAGGCCACGGAGAACGGCATCTACCTCTTCGACCCCAGGGCTCTGGGATTGGATCGATATCTCCATCACGGTACGACGCTGGATGAGATCCTTGGCGGGGCGACAAGCCCCGACCCCAAGACGAAGCTCACGCTGGTCGGCGAGGAGACTGTCGGCGGCGAGAGATGCTGGCGGGTGCGAGTTGAACGGCAGGAGGCCGTTCGAGAGTTGTGGATTCAGGGATCGAACGGCTTCAGGCTCTTGAGGTATTCGGCAGACTATCCGCTAGAGAAAAGCGTTCTAACTTCATCGTACGACTCCAAGGGCCTGATGCTGCCCTCCCTCGTCACGATCGAGCGGTCCGATGAGAATGGCAACTTGAACTCAAGGATGACTTTGCGCGTTCTGGATCAGTCTTTCGACGAGGCCGTCTCTCCCGAGACATTTACCTTGAAGAATCTCGGCATGCCCTTCGGCCAGATGGTCACTGAGCAGAATGATCGTTTGAACTTTCTTGGTTACTGGGACGGCGACAAATTGACTCCGGACTTTCCCGTGAAGCGAGAATCTTTCGCTTCGAGTTCCAAGTATTACGTCCTTGCTGTCGTCGTGAACGCGGTCTTTATCGGGGGCTTCGGCCTGTGGTATCTGGCGAGGCGACGAAGACGACTGAAATGATGCATGCTCTTCGTCCGCCTCAACGCGAGCACCGTCGGACAACGGTAAAGGTATCGGGCGGCTTATGAACCACGATTCCGAGAGGCCCCGGAGCGTGAGGATCGGAGAATCAAGGCTCGGATCCACGGCACTCGTCGCGGCCACAATCGTGGTTGTTGGCGCGGCGGGCGTTCTCTACTGGCCGTTCATCAGTGGATACCGGTGCGAGCCGATTGGCCCGCGAGATTTTTATGACAGCATTTTATATCGACACGTTGGTGAAAGAGTGAAGGCGGGGGGTGATTATTATGATGCCGCCGCCGCTGAATTGGCCGAGCATGGCTACCCTCGATCGTCCATCTTTCATTGGCGAACGCCGCTCTACGCTTGGTCGCTGGGGATTCTCCCGAATCCGGACTGGTGTCGGCCCATCCTCATCATTCTCGCCATTTCGTTGGCCCTCGCATGGACTGCCTCCATGGGGCGAGAGTACGGAATCATCGCCGCCGCGTTGATCGACGGCCCGGTCTTGCTGGGGTCTCTCATTTGGTGCGTACTGCCCGAGCCGCCGTTCTTCACGGAGCTCTGGGTTGGGATCTTGATCCTCATGTCCGCGATGCTTGGAATGGAAGGTTTCATCCTTGCCGGCCTGTTTCTGGGGGCATGGGCCCTCTTCCTGAGGGAGCTCGCACTCCCCTACTGCCTGGCGGCGACGTTCCTAGCTTTTCGACGACGACGGCGGCGCGAAGTCGCGGGCTGGGCGACCGTGCTCGGGTTGTACGCCGTTTTTTACCTCGCTCACTCCATTCAGGTCTCGGCCAGGGGAACCCTGGGAGCGTCGCTCGGATGGCGGGAGTGGGTCCAATTCGGCGGCCTCGGTTTTCTCCATTCCCTCTGTCGGATGAACTTCAATCTGATTCTGCTCCCGGATGTCTTCACCCCCCTCTTCCTGGCCGGTTCACTCGCGGGTGTGATCTCGGACAAGGATCCACGTCGTGCGATTCTCAGGTATTCAAGCATCTGTTACCTTATTGTGTTTTTTTGTTGCGGCAAATCAGGCGATTTCTACTGGGGCTGGGTTTGCGCCCCTTTGCTCTCATTGGGTTTCTCACGGTTTATTCATATTATCATTGGATATGCCGGCCAGCGCCTTGTCCGATCGCGGGAACTGAAAGCGGCACCGTCGCCCTGACGGCTCCTCCGCGTCCGGGGGTCACTCGGGAGCGATTTATTCGCCTTCGTCAAGAGTGGCGAGAAACCGACGAGGTATCGATCCGATGAGCGATGTTTTCGCGCCCGAATGCGAGGCCCCTCACGAGGATTTCGCTGTCGACGGGACCGTTGGGAATGGGTCGCCCGGAAGCACTCGCGCGGATGACGGCGGCGCGTTCGGATTGGGCGACTCGATCGTCCTCGGTCTCCTCTACTTTTGGCTCACGAGCAGCATCGTGGCGATGGGCGTCGCGCTGGGGGTGGGCTACTTGCCCGAGGTTCCGACGGGGGCCCACAAGTTCGACTACGACGGCGATTTTTACGCCAACTGGGACGGCCAGTGGTATAAGGACATCGCACGACACGGCTATTTCTATAAAGAGCATGATTACTCGAGCGTGGCCTTTTTCCCCGCTTTCCCGCTCGCCGGGCGGCTCGTGGCCCGGATCACGGGGCTGCGCGAGGAGGCGGCCCTGCTCGTGGTCGCGAACGTCTTCCTGGCGGCGGCGTTCGCCCTGTTCTCGGTCTACCTGCGCGAACGGTTCCCAGACGCGCCCAAGGATTTCCGCGGCTACGCCCTGCTCGCGATGGGCATCCTGCCCACCACCTTCTTCTTCCGCATGGCGTATTCCGAATCGACGTTCCTGATCTGCCAGATCCTGGCGCTCCTCGGGATCGCGCGGCGCTGGCCCTTGGCGGTTGTCGCGCTTGTGATTGGGCTAGGCACGGCGACTCGGCCCGTGGGCGTCGCTCTCATCCCCGCCCTGCTCCTGTACACGAAGGATCAGAGCGCGACGCGTGGCGGGTACGTGCTGAAATCGGCGATGCTGGTGCCGCTCGCATGCTGGGGCGTCGCGGCGTATATGATCTATCAGGCCGTGGCGTTTGGCGATCCGATCGCGTTCGCGCGGACCCAGGCCAACTGGGCGGCGCGGACGGCACCGTCGCTCGGGGCCAAGGTGGTCGCCTTGGCCACGTTGGAGCCCTTCTGGACCCTGTACACCCCGTCCGCGCCGGGCTACTGGGGCAAGCACACCGGGCCGCTCGACTTTCCCTTCAGCCTCCGCGCCGCCGATCCGTTCTTTTTCCTCGGGGCGCTCGGCCTGATTTTCCTCGGGTTTGTCAAGAAATGGCTCTCGAAGTACGAGGCGGTCTCCGGGGCGTGCCTGCTGCTTATCCCATATTGGACCCACGGCTACGAACAACACCTGACGAGCATGGGACGCTTCGCGGCGGCGGTCGTCCCTGTCTACCCGGTGCTGGGCAGGATCGCCGCGGCGATCCCCGCCCCGCTGGTCGCGGCGCTCGCCGCCATGAGCGGGTTCCTTCTGGGGGCCGAGGCGGCTTTCTTCGTGCGATGGCATACGATCATCTGATATATTAAGAAATGGAAGAGGTCGAGCATCGTGGAAACCCAAAACCGAAGGGCAAGTCCCATGCGTGCACGGCGCGGCTTCACGCTCATCGAACTGTTGGTGGTGATCTCGATCATCACGATCCTGATCGCCCTGCTGTTGCCGGCCGTGCAGGCGGTTCGCGAATCGGCGCGGCGCGTTCAGTGTAGTAACAATTTCAAGCAAATGGGCCTTGCTCTCTCGGCGTATCATGGGGCTTACAACGTCCTGCCCATCGGCCGAACCGGGCTCTATCGCACCTATCGCCGTTCCTTGAACCCGAATCGACGGACGTGGGCTCTGGGTTCGCTATCTTTTCTCGAGCAGAACAATGCCTTTAACGCGTTTAATTGCTCGTTGTCGTTCAATGACGTCCAGAATGCCACGGCGGTCCAGGCGCTGGTGTCCACGTTTGTCTGCCCGAGCGACCAGACCTCGCTCCAGGAACCGGATCGGGAGGTTCCGCGGATCAAGTCCAATTTCGCCGCGAATTGGGGCGACACCCATTATTTCCAGGGTGAGCGTGGCCAGGGTGCCCAGGGCCCGATCCCGTTCGTCGGGCCGGCCGGGACCGCCTGGTTCACCGGAGCGCCGTTTACCGTCAACTCGTGCATGGGGTTCAATGCATTCCTTGACGGGACATCCGCGACGATCCTGGTTGGGGAGGTCATCGTGGGCCAGAATCGCGCCGCCGGCAACGATCCCGCTGGGGCTTACGATCACCGGGGCGACATTTACAACGACGATCGTGATTGCACGATGTTCATGACCTACACGACGCCGAACTCGCCGATCCCCGACCAACTGGCCGAGGCCGAGTATTGCGGCCAGGGGTTTGACGGCAACCCTCCCTGCAACACGAACATCCCGGCTTTCAACGCCGCCAGGAGCCGGCACCCGGGCGGAGTGCACGTGCTGTTCGGCGATGGGCACGTGAAATTCATCCGGGACGCGATCGATGTTGGCGTTTGGCGGGCCCTTGGCAGCCCCGCCGGTGGCGAGGTCGTCAGCGCCGACGCCTATTAAGCCTGGATCGCGCGGCCTGGATCGCGCCTACGAGCAGGGGGATGGATGAAGGACGACGCGGCGATATCGATCCGCCCACTCCTTTCGACGCTGGCGCTCCTTGGCGTCTATTCGGCTCTCTTTTTCCTTCTCGATCGCTACGATTGGGGCCAGGCGTTCGTCCGGTTCGCGTGCCTGGCATGTCTGGTATTAATCTGCCTCGTCACGTGCCGCCCGGCCGTCGCGAGAGCGCCCTTGGGCGAACGGGCCGCTCGGATCGAGCTGGTGCTCGCCGTGGGATTGGTGATCTTCCTCGCGGGGCGAGTGTTGCTCCGGGCATGGGATGAGATGGGCCGGCCACCCCGTGTGGACATTGGGGTCACGACGCGGGACGCGGCTCGGATGCTGTTTCTCGATGGCCGAAATCCGTATCGGAGCGAGACGATCGCCGTATTGGGAGACGACCCTCGGTATTGGGGGTATAAATATGGGCCAGCGATGATTTTCGGGTATGCGATTTGCGCCGTCGCGAGCGAATCCGGCGTCATGCTGGCCAACCTGGTCTATCTGGCGGGGTCGCTGGTCGCTGTCTTCGTGCTGGCGCGTGACGAAAACCATTCAAGAAGAGGGCACGCGACGGCCTGGTACTGTTGCGCGCTAATCCTATTGCCCGATCGCGTTTGGTACGAGCTGTTCCATCAGGGCGTCATCGACATCTTCCCGATCGCCTTGATCCTGGTCTCGCTCGTCTTCGTCGATCGTCGCGGTTGGTTTCTGGCGGGGCTCCTGGCGGGGCTATCGTTCTCGGCGAAATTCTCGCCGGGCATGTTTTATCTCGCCCTCTTCCTCAAGCGTGAGAGAATCCCGCGCTTTTTCGCCGGGCTGGCGTGCGGGCTCTTGCCAGTCGCCGCGTTCCTGGCCTGGGACGCGGGGGCGCTGTTGCGCAATTCCCTTGTTTTCCATCTCATCAAGGGATACGATTCGACGAGCCTTTACAGCATTACCCCGCGCGAATTGCACGCGATCTTTCCACTGGTCCAGATCGCCACCATGGGGTGTGTTCTCGTCGGGAATTACACGCGTGGAATCGAGCCCCGATCACTCGTGTATCGGCTTTTGATCCTTGTCGTCGTGATCGAGGCGACATACAAGGAAGTTCATGAGAACCACTTGATCTGGATCATCCCATTGGCGGCCTTGCGCCTTGGCGTCAGCCGGCATGGATTCCTGCCGGGTCTGCTTTCCTGGGCGCGTTCTCTTGGCGAGTGCCCGGCGTCGATCGTTCAAGACGAAAGGGGCGAGCGATGAGCGAAGTGGGCATGGTCGTGGATCTATCGGTCGTCGTTCCCTCCTATAACGAGGAGGAGGTCCTGACCGAATTGCATCGGCGACTTACCGAGGCGATCGAGCCGCTGGCCATCCGCGCGGAGGTGGTGCTGGTAAACGACGGGTCGAGTGATGGCACCTGGGCGAGGATGCTTGAGCTGGCCGCGTCGGATTCGCGGTTGGTCCTCGTGAATCTCTCGCGTAACCATGGGCACCAGCTCGCCTTGACGGCCGGCCTGAGCCAGGCGGCCGGTCGGCGGGTTCTGATCATGGACGCGGACCTTCAGGATCCTCCGGAATTGCTCGGCGCGATGATGGATTTGATGGACGCGGGGGCGGAGGTCGTCCACGGAGTTCGCCGCCATCGCGCAGGCGAGAGCCAGTGGAAGCTCGCGACGGCGGCGCTCTTTTACCGGCTGATCGAGCGGCTGACGGAGGTGCCGATCCCGCGTGACGTCGGCGATTTCCGCCTGATCAGTCGACGAGCCCTCGACGTCCTTCTCGCCATGCCCGAACGACATCGGTTTGTCCGCGGCATGGTGAGCTGGATTGGATTTCGCCAGACATCCTTGCCTTACGACCGCCAGCCGAGGTTCGCCGGAAAGACGAAGTATCCGCTTCGAAGGATGGTCCGCCTCGCGCTCGACGCCATCACCGCGTCGTCGACGAGACCACTGGCCCTGGCAAGCTGGGCCGGGATTGGAATGGCGGTGGTCTCGTGCGGTTTGCTGGCGTACTCGCTGGCGGCGTGGACGCGCGGAGAAACCGTCGTGGGCTGGACGAGCCTGATGGCCGCCGTGACGACGATCGGGAGCGTTCAGCTCTTTGTTCTGGGCGTGATTGGCGAGTACGTCGGTCGCATGTATGAACAGGTGAAAGGAAGGCCCCTGTTCATCATCGAGCGGGTCGTCCGATCGCCCGAGAAGGCGATTCCGTCACCCGACGCCGCTCAATGATGAGAATGTCGCGAGGAATTCCGCGCCTCGGATTCGATTCGCGGCTCGTCCAGATGGCGGCGGAACCAGAGCTCGAGCATCAAGAGCGCCCAGAGTCGGTGCGAATGCTCGCGTCGTCCCTGGATGTGTTCATAGACCAGGCGTTCGATCTCGGCTGGGCGGAAGAGGCCGCGGCCCAGGGACACGGGGTCGAGCAAGACCTCTTCGAGCTCGCGCTTGAGCTCGCCGCGAAACCAGGCGGAAATTGGCGCGCCAAAGCCCATCTTGGAGCGTGATTTCACCGCGGGTGGGAGCAGCTCGGCGAAGGCGTTCTTGAGGATTTTCTTGGACCGACCCGTGACGACGTCGAGCTTGCGCTCAAGCGGCATCGCGGCGGCCAGCTCGACCACGCGGTGATCGAGAAACGGCCCCCGACACTCGAGGCTCAGCGCCATGCTGGCGAGGTCGACCTTGACCAAGAGATCGCCAGGAAGGTAAGTGAGCATATCCGCGACCATTGCCTGGGTCATCGGGTCGCGTCGGCTGGCCTGGGCGAAGGCCGCGGCCAGGACATTCGCGGGTTCGACGACCTCGCCCGCCGACCGATCCGCCGTCGCGGCGGCCAGGAGGTCGAGCTGTTCGGAAGAGTAAAGACTTA
>JAKBAP010000244.1 GCA_021808995.1 Planctomycetota bacterium
CCAGAATCACGAACGACCAAAACCGAGACGGCATGCCTGGACGCTCCCCTTCATCAATCCCACTTCATCCATAGTAGGCGGATCGGGCGAAACCTCACAGGGGGGGCGAGAGAAATCCGAGTGATGACGCGCGATGCCCGCGCGACCGCGATCTCCCCGCGGACGAATCGGAAGGGGTATCCAGCCCGAATCGGAAACACCGGCGGAAACCTGACGAACCTAAATCCCCGACGCCGGCCTCGGTTCGCGCCTGGTGACGATCAGCGAAGCCACCGCCCCGACCATGGCCGCGACCATGGCGAGCAGGCACTGGCCCACGATCATGTAGGGGTCTTGGCTCGGCGAGGGACGCTCGATGTACGTGGGAGACGTGATCATCAAATAGCCGTCCTTGACTTGGTAGTCGAGATCAAGAGGCTTCAGGCACGCACGAAGTCCGCTCTTGAGGGAAACCCCTTCCAGATCGAGGGTGACGGTGGAAGCCAGCGACCGTCGTGCTTCCGATAGCCCAACCGGGTCGACGTAGATCGGTATTCCCTTGCCGGTCAGTTTCTTGGTGGCCGAGAGCATCTCCTTGAGCACAAGATCCAGAGACGTCTCGTTGGGGAAGCGTAATGAGATCGACTGTTCAAGTGTTCCAAGGATACGAGCATTCGCGACGGACGCCGGGTCGGTTGTGAACGGATAACCACTCAGCCTGGTGGGTATCGAGGGCCGGACCTCTTCCAGGATGAACACCGTCGGGAGCGGTGGCCATCGCGCTTCATGAGGCCGCCATGCGAACGCCAGGCCAAGATAGCCCACGCCGAAAAGCGCGGGCCCGAGCCAGGTCGCGCGGTGATCGGAACGGTACAAGACCGAGCCTAGAACCGCGATCCCCAGAAAGCCACATGTGATCATGAACACCAGGCCGGCCCAGAGTCCCGGCTTGAGCCCAACCAGGGTGATGGCGATCAAGGCGACCAGCCCGAGCCCGGTGAACGAGATGATGAGCGGGCGATACGGCGAAATCCGCGCCGTCGCATCGGCGAAGGCGAGTGGAGGTTCGATCGATGGATCTCGTCCCCGACTGGGAAAAAGCCACGACGCAAACGACCCGCCCATGACCGCGAACACGAGCGCCCAGATCGAATGGGCGGTCCACTCATAGTTTGACGACGCGACCGGGACGCCAAAGCGATAATTCGCCTTCTCCGGGACTGGCAATTTGAAGGCGGTCCAGACGTGGTCGAGAAGGGTGATCGTCGGCAGTCCGCGCCAGTCCTGAATAAGCCAGAACGCGATCGCGAGGTAACCCCAGCCAAAGAGCGCGGCCCCAAACCACCGGGGGCGGTCCTCCGCGTCTCGACAAACGACCCCGGTCACGCACAGACCGAGAATGGCGAGGGTCGCCAGCAGGGTCGACCCCGCCCATGCCTCGGAATTGGTCCTGAGCGCCGTGACAGCCAGGGCCACGATCAGCACCAAGCCCATCAGTCCGGCCGTCGACTCACGCATCGAGCGCATCACGTACCCCCTTGGCGATCAGGATCGCCGGCCGCGATTCTCGAGACCAGGGCCGAACGTTCAAGCCCCGGATCGTGATGATATCACTTGCAAGAAGCGATGCAACATGGCGCGCGAGGGTTTTCGGAGATGGCCGCGCCTGCGTGCGCTCCCCTTCGCAATCCCGGTTCGTCGAGGGAGATTGACAGGATAGGGGTCTTGAAACATGACCATCAACTCGTCCGAGGACCTTGAGGGCTCGGTTCTCGCCGAAGCCTCAGGGGGCCAGGGCGTACCAAGATCCGTTGGCGTACCCGGCCCGTGCCTCACCGACTCGAGTTGACCTGATTCGCCTCTCGACGTATGTTTTAAGTATCGACCACGCCATCATGTCCCTCCCCGGCCGAGGTCGGCCGATGCATCCCCGCGTAGTGGTCGTCCCGGCGGCATTACGGTCTCACATTCCCCCGTGACCGGATCGTCCGATGTGTAGAGCCACGAAATGTTTCCTGGGTTTGGGCATCGGTCTGGGCGTGACCGCGGCGGTTCCGGTCGTGGTCTGGATGTGCCTGACTTACCAGCCGTCGTATTACCTCGACATGATGCGTCTTTCACGCGAGCAGAGGGCCGCCAGGGCCAAGCGATTCGCCGCCCAGAGCATCCAGCTCCGCAATGACATCTGTAACGAACCTGACTGGGAAGCCGTCTTCACCGACGAGGAGGTCAATGCCTGGCTCGCGGAAGACCTGGTCACCCATTTCGCGGACCAGCTTCCCCCAGAAGTGGGTGATCCTCGCGTGCTTTTCGAGGTCGATCGCATCACCCTGGCGTTTATCCTGCGTCAGCGAGGCATGGAATCGGTGATCACGGTGGTCGGCCGACCGCGGGTGCCGCGGGGAAACACTGTCGAGCTGACCCTTGAGCGAATCCGCGCGGGCATCCTGCCGGTCCCCGCCGACGCCATTCTCGACCGGATCATCGAGCACGTCCGTGCCCAGGGCATCGACGCCGAATGGTCCAGGCGAGACGGCCGGCCGGTCGTGGTGGTCCGATATACACCCAACCTTGAGCGTGACGATGTCCGGCTCGAGGAGCTCCAGATCTCGGCGGGCCAGATCCGCCTGGCCGGGAAATCCGACATGGCCAAGGGGGCCTTTCCTCGCCCCAGCCTCCCATCCCGCCGCGTCCTTCAGTCCAAATTCCCAAATCGCAGGGTCCAGGACGTCTCAAGGGAGCGGGCGGACGCGAGCCGGCATAGCACGACCTCGCCCTCGAGCTGACTCCCCTTGATCCTCACGCGAACCGTCGTGTCGTCCCACTGTTGCGACTCGTAGGTTCCGGTGTCCAGCCGGTGGACATGGCCGCGTCCGCGTGAGACCGGTCCCTGGTGATCGAGGTAGGCCAGCCGATGGTCCGGGAGTCGGCGCGCGGGCAGATCGCGGCCGCGCGCGAGGGGTTCGTCGACGGCCCAGGTCTTGAGCACGCCGTCGCGCTCGAGCATGAAATCCCAGTGGACCCCGTCCCAGTGATGTTCCAGCACCACGAATCGCCCGATCAACCCGCGCTCCTCCCAGGGATCACGCCCGTTCGGTGCTCGCGAACCGCCAGAGGAATTTCAGGCGCTCGCTGTATCAGAGTGTACTCTCGGTTATAAGAGAAACGCTGGTTCGAGCCCGCGCGTGGTTGGGTGGAGCTCGAGTGATTCGCCGAATAAGGGAGCGCTTGCGTGACGCCCAAAGAAGTCTTGGCCCGGATCCGACAGAGCGAGGTCACCACGGTCGACCTCCGCTATATGGATTTTCCAGGCGTATGGCAGCATTTCTCGATCCCCGCCGACGCCCTGACCGAGGATACGTTCGAGATGGGGATCGAGTTTGACGGCTCTAGTGTCGTCGGCTGGCGCGCGATCAACGAGGCCGACCTGCTCGTGGTCCCGCAGGCCGAGACCGCGCTTCTGGACCCGTTCCCCGAGCGCCCAACGCTCACGATGATCTGCAACATCCAGGACCCGATCACCCATCAAGATTATACCCGCGACCCGCGCAACATCGCCCGCAAGGCCACCAGCTACATGCGGGGGACGGGCATCGCGGACCAATGTTTGCTGGCGCCCGAGCTTGAGTTTTTCGTTTTCGACAGCGTGCGATACGAACAACGAGCCCAAGAGGCTTACTATCACGTCGATTCCGCGGAGGGGATCTGGAACCGCGGCCGGGCCGAGTCGTCCAATCTGGGCTATAAACCGGGCTCCGGCCTGGGCCATTTCCCTTGCTCGCCGACCGACAGCCTGGTGAATCTTCGGACCGAGATGGCCCAGCGAATGGCCGAATGCGGCATCATCACGGCCGCCCATTTTCACGAGGTCGCGACCGCCGGCCAGTGCGAAATCGACCTTGTCGCCCGGCCGCTGGTCGAGATCGCCGATCACGTGATGATGGCCCGCTACATCATTCGCAACGTCGCCAGAGGGGCGAACAAGACGGCCACTTTCATGCCCAAGCCGCTCTTCGGCGACAACGGCTCGGGGATGCACACCCATCTGAGCCTCTGGAAAGAGGATCAGCCGCTCTTGACGGGCCACGGCTACGCCGGGCTATCGGATCTGGGGGTTCACGCGATCGGCGGGCTGCTCAAGCACGCGCTCGCCCTTTCGGCCTTCGCCAACCCCACGACCAACAGCTACAAGCGGCTGGTCCCGGGCTATGAGGCACCGACCAAGATCGCCTACAGCCTGCGGAATCGGTCTGCGATCATTCGGGTCCCGGCCAATAGCCCGATTCCCGGCAATCGGCGCATTGAATACCGGGGACCCGACAGCGCGGCCAACCCTTATTTGCTGTTTTCCGCGATGCTCATGGCCGTTCTGGACGGTATCCAGAACAAGCTTCGTCCCGGCGAGCCGCTCGACAAGGACATCTACGATCTCGAGCCCCAGGAGCTCGACAACGTGCCGACCACTCCACGATCACTCGAAGCCTCGCTCGACGCGCTCCGCGCGGATCACGAATTCCTGCTCCGCGGCGACGTCTTTACCCCAGACGTCATCGACACCTGGATCTGGTACAAGCAACATCACGAGGTTGAGCAGCTCCGCACGCGGCCCCATCCCTATGAATTCGCCTTGTATTATGATGTTTAAGGCCGCGGCGCGTGGCGATTTAGACGAGGGCTCGGGTCTCGGCCGTCTCGGCCGGCTCGGATGTCTCGCTGGGACTGATCGGCTCGGGGCGAAGGGCGTAAAGCACGAGCGCTGCCGAGCCGGCGACCAGCATGTTGTCGGCGAAATTGAAGATCGCGCAGTCGAACCCCACGGCATCGACGTGGAAGTGGACGAAATCGCGAACGTGACCGAAGGCCAGGCGGTCGTAGCAATTCCCGATCGCCCCAGCCATCACCAACCCCAAGGCAACGGTGAGGATAGCGCTCGAGGCCGCTCCCCGGACAAACAGCCAGTAGCAGATCACGACGGCCGCGATCACGGACAGGCCGGCGAAAATCTGGCTGCTATAGGGAAGACTGGCCCCAATCCCCCAGAGAGCCCCGGTGTTTTGGCTGGTGTGGAGCTCGAGAATCCGCGGGATGATCGTCACCGGACGCGACGGCGGAGCGCCAACCCGGGCGAAAATCAGCGATTTCGTGACCAGATCAAAGGTCGTCCCTCCCAGGGCGATCGACCAGAAGAGTATCCATCGATCCAGACCGACCTTGGCTTCGCCGGTCGTCATTCTTGCTCCTCCAGCTTCCGTGCGCATTGGATACAGTGCCGCGCGTAGGGGATGGCCTGGAGCCGGGGCTTCGCGATCGCCTGGCCGCATCCGAGACACGCCCCGTAGACCCCGGTCGCCAATCGGCCGATCGCCTCGTTCACGAGGTCGAGGGTCTCTTGCTCGTTCTCGATCAGGCCCAGGGTGAACTCCTGATCATAATTGTCGGTGCCCAGATCGGCCAGATGCAAGGGAACCTTGGAGTGGTTGCCGGCCCCGTCGTCGCGTCCGAGCGCTTCGTCGGTCATCTGGTCAAGGTCGCCGCGGAGCCTCGACTTCAGGCTCTCCAGAACCTGACGATAAGACGACAGCTCTTCTGTCTTGAGGACGCCGGCCATCATCCGCACCCCTTCCGAGCGACGCAATCCTCGATCCAGGGGGGATCGGGGCGACGCATCCTAGGACCTGTGGAGAATCCTGTCAATTTGAGACCCGCGCGCTCACGCGCGCCTGAGCCCAGGCCTGGACCTGGTCCACGACCGTATTTCCAGACTACACCGATTGCACCGGCAATAACCACCCCAAGGTCCAGAGCTCTGGTCGGTTCGTCTCGTGCCGCGTCCCGCTCGATCAGACGATCCAGGCGAGCGCGGACACGATGGCGGATCACGAGGACCGAATCACCACCACTCGCCCTCACGCGGGATCCGTCGGCGGTTGGTGGAAACCTGTCCCACGCCGGGGGTCCGTTGCCACCGAGAGCCGCGCTCTTGGCGGGATCGGACCGACGACCCTCCCCGGCTCAATGCCGGGGAGCGCTCGCTTGCGAATCTCCCCGGCGCAGGATGTAGGCGACCAGGTCCTGGATCTCTTCCTCCGTGAGGCTATTGAGCAACCCGACGGGCATCGGTGAGATGGGAGACGCCTTCATCTCCTCAATGTCGGATCGCTTCACGTTGGTCGCCCGACCCGGGTCGAACATATCCTCGATCACGCTCAATGAGTCACCAAAGAGGTTCCCCACTCGCCCGGTGATGAACTGGCCATCCTTCTTGGCGATCGTGACGGCACCGTACTGGTCGCTGATCACCTTGCTGGGCTCGACGATCGACTCCAGCAGGTCGCGGACGCTGAATCGGCCGGAGACGGCGGTCAGGTCTGGTCCGACGCCCCCCCCCTCCGTGCCAAGGCGATGGCAAGAGGAACAGGCGACCGCCCCATACAGGCGACGGCCCCGCTCCGCGTCACGACTTTCGCCCAGCCCTCGCTCCACGATCGGAACCAGCTCGGCGAGGGTCCACTCCTTGACGGTCTTTCGCGCCGCCAACAACTCCCGGGTCGATTTCCCTGCGGGCTGAGCGTCCAGGATCGACTTGAGCGCGGTCCGCTCTTGCTCGCTCAGCGACTCGATCGCCTGGGCCTTGATCGTCCGGAGCGAACTGGCGAACGTGTTGCCACCTCGGTAGGCAGCGCCCTCGGTAACAAACCAGCGAAAATACTCCTCTCGAAGCGCGCCGGTCCAGCCCGTCTTCAGGCCCCGCAGGATGAGCGCGTACTGGATCTTTTCTTCCTGCGTGGGCGCGTCACGAAGCGCCCTCATGATTTTCGAAGCCGCCTCGGGGGCCTGGAGATAGGCCAGGATCTCGGCCAGAGACAGGTCGGCCTCGACGGTCTTGACGGGGAAGATCGGGGTGAACTTCGCGACCAGCCGCCGAGTCGCCTCCTCGTCCGGTTTTCCCAGACGAATAAAGGTCAGGGCATAGGCTCGCAGCAGGTCGACGCGATCGAATCGGCCCAGCCGAGACCAGTCGATCGCGTCCAGGGCGGCCAGGACCCGGCCTTCGAGCGCGGGATCGGGCGTGGGATCACCAGGCTTGCGGTTCAGCTTGTCCCGGCCGCTGACTCGGACCAGCGCCACCAAGGCGGCGATCGCCTTTCGAGGATCGCGCTCGGCCAGGGCCTTCTCCCGCCATTGCGACGGATCTTGCCACTCCACGGCGATCCGGGCCGCGTAGCGGATCGCCCGGTCCTGGTCGCCCAGGTAAGGCCACACGGACACGATCGCGGAGGAGTCGGCATGCCCGTGGTAAAACTCCAGCGCCTGCAGGTGGCGAAGCGCGCGGGACGGTGGTGCCGGCGCGTTCGGCGAATCGACCTCGCCGCCCGTGTAGGTCACGCGATAGAGGGCCGACTGAGTGCCCCGGCCACCCACCGCGAAATACATCGCGCCGTCCTTGGGATTGACGACCACGTCGGTCACCGGCAACGGCTGGCCGCTGATGAAGTCCTCTACCTCGGCGGTGTAGCTGGCTCCCTCGGGCCTGAGATGGACGGCGCGCAGCTTACCAAAGCTCCAATCGCTGATGTACAAGGCGTCCCGATATTTCCTTGGGAACTTCGCGCCGTAGCCAAACGTGATCCCCGTCGGCGAGCCCGGCCCGATGTCGACGACCGCCCCGAAGCTGTCGATCGAATAAGCCGGCCATTTGGCCGAGCCGTTGCGAAAGCCAAACTCAGCGCCACTGATGACGTGGTTCACCCGCGTGGGCCGATACCAGGGCTCTCCGATGTCCCATTCCATGTCGGCATCATATGTGAATAGCTCGCCATCTCGATTGAACGCGAGGTCGAACGGGTTTCGAAGGCCGGCCGCGATCAGCTCCCACTTCCTGCCGTCGGGGTCGGTGCGGGCGATCCAGCCTTGCGGCGCCAGCGAGTCGTCCATGAACCCGGTC
>JAKBAP010000245.1 GCA_021808995.1 Planctomycetota bacterium
CCGAGAGCGATCGGTGGTGAGGGGAATGTAGACGTCTTTATTGAAGTCCTGGGCGGCGAGGGAGCTTCCCGTTCCGGCGGAGGGGGCCTTGTAGGACGTGACGCCGACGACGTTGAAATAGTGTTCCTCGCCGACGCGGACGGTCTTGCCGACGGGGTCGCCATAGGGGAACAGTTTTTCGCCGGCCTCCGCGCCCAGGACGCAGACATTGGCGGCGTAAACGACGTCGGCGTCGGTGAGGAATCGCCCGGTCTCGATGGACTGGGAGGTAAGCTTGATGAAGTCGGGATTGACCCCGACGATTCGGCCCTCGATTTCCTCGGTGAGCCTGCGGACGCTCTTGCGGTATTCGCGGAGCGGGGTCGCCCCGACCACGGTTGGGAGGGTCTTGGTGATCCGCTCGAAATCCGCGTAAGTCACGCCAAACTTGAAGACGTAACTATCGTTGTTTTGTTGTTTCGAGGGGTTGACGTCGTTCGTGGGCTTCTTACTCTGGATGATGATGTTGGTCGCGCCTAGGGCCGCGATCTGGCGCTGAGCCTCCAGACTCGCACCCTCCGCGATCGCCAGCATCGCGATCACCGACGACACGCCAAAAATCAGCCCCAGAATCGTCAGCAGCACCCGCAATTTGTGCAGCGTCAGATTCCGAAGGGCCAGCGTGACGGCGGTGACGAGACGGTGAAATCGCATCGGTGAACCTCGATCGTCATGGGGTCGGTGTCGTGACGGCGGGCTCGCTCGCCTTGGACTTGTCCGCCCTCTCGCCTTCCTTTTGATCGTCGAGCTTGAACTCGGCGGCCGCTCGCGATCGGGCGTCGAGCGCGACCAGATCCCCCTCCTTGAGCCCCTCCAGCACTTGCACGTGGGTCTCGTTATTCTCCCCAATCTTGACCTCGCGTCGATCGATCATACCGGGCATGACCACGAACGCGTAATAGGTCCCCTTATGCTCGGCGATCGCCGTGACCGGAACCACGAGCACATTGTCGAGCTCGCCAACCATGACCTTGGTCTCGGCCGTCATACCCGGCTTCAGGTCCTGGTCCTTGAGCGAGTCGAGCTCGACGACGGTGGGATATTGCTTGACCCCGCCGGTCATCCAGGGGCGGGTGGAATCGGCGAGTTGCGAGACCTTCTTGACCGTCCCCACGAACACGATGTTGGGAAACGATTCGATCCGAATCTCGGCCTTCTGGCCCGGCTTGATCTTCTTGATCAACGATTCATGGATATTCACCTTGACCTGCATTTTGCTCATATCGGGAAGGCTGAAGATCTTTTGCAGCGAATAGACCGTCGCCCCTTCGCGGATTTGCCTGCTGGAATCGTACCAGGCCTCGTTGGCGTAGGCCACGATGCCTTCCTGGCCCGCGCGGATGACGGTCTTGTCCTTTTGCTTGAGATACTCCTTGAGCTGCTGCTGCTCGATGTCGGCGGTGGCCTTGGCCGCCTCGTATTCGCTCTGGGCCTTCGAGAGCTGGGCCTTCAGGGTCGCCGTTGCTTGCTCGACCTTCTTGCTCGCCTGGTTCGCCTTCGCCGAAAACTCGGTCGTCTTGCGCTTGTAGTCGTACGTCTCCTTGACCTTGAGCTCAAGCTGCGAGCTTTCGAATTGGAGCTTCATCCGCGCGACGTCCGCCTCTTGAATTCGCACCTGCTCGGGAGTCTTGAAACCCTTACGCATGAGCGCCTGGTATTGCTCGAGCTTGCTCTTGGACTCTTCATAGTCCTTTTTCTTGAGGCCTATCTCCCCTTTTTGCTTCGTCGTCTCGGCGGGATAGTCCCCCTTCTGGTATTTCTCGAGGTCGAGCTCGGCCAGTGAGAATTCGACCTTGGCGGCGATGATGTCGCTCTCGCCCTTGTTTCGCTGGATCTCGACCTCCTGCTGGGTAGTCTCGATCTTCGATTGAGCCTGCTTGGCCTTTACGTCTTGCTGAGAGATGTTCTTGTCGATGTCGGACGAGTCGAACTTGCAGACGATGTCGTTTTTCTTGACCTTGGTCCCCTCGGGGACCAGGCTGATGATCTTGACCTGCTGGGCGTTGACCTCGCAGACGCCGTCGACGGTGACACAGCTTTCCAGGTTGCCTCGCTCGGTGACCGTGATCCGCAGGGTGGCGCGGCGGACCAGGGAGGTCAGTGGCTGATCAGCGTCCTTGCCCGTGTTCCAGGCTGAGTGGACGCCGTAATAGCCGAGCGCTCCCACGATCGCGATCCCCACCATGAGGGCCGCTCCCCGGTTGGCGACGCGCTTGAGCCGGCGTTCACGGGCGACCTGGCGCGAAGGGACTGGGAGCGGGGGGTGGGGCCGGCCTGGGAGCGGGGGTGGCTCCGTCAAGCTGGTCAGGGCGGAGAGGTCCCTCGGTCTCCTCGAGTCGCTCGGGAACAACGCCGGGCCTTCCGCCAGGCTCGACGTCGGTGTAAAAGATGCTGTCGGACCCTCGGCCGGGTGAGAGATCGGGGAATCGGGCGGGGATTCCGAGGTTGTAGGCGGGGGCCCGTTCGGCGTTTCGAAGGGCGATGACGATGGCGGTTGGGTCGTTTTCATTGGTCCAGGTCCCGTTGCCGTCGATGTCCATCAAGTCAAAGTCGCGATAAAGGGAATACCGGGCCGTCTCGTACGCGACCCAGCTCGTGATCAGGCTGTTCCGCGCCGACAACAGCCCGTTCAAGGCGTTCAAGAGATTGAGAGTGACCGGGGCGGTCGAATCCAAGGGCTTTTGAAGCGCGTACTCAGCCTCCTCAAGCAGCCGGGACGCGCTGATGATCTGCTCGCGATTGATCTCAAAGGTCCGCCTCGCCAGGGTCAGTTGGCGTGTGTCAAGCCTGATTTCCTGAACAACCGTGTCGCGGGCTTGCATGTAGGCGCGACGGGCCCGTTGATACTGGATCTGATCCGCCCGATACTGATTACGCTCGGCCCGGCGATTGATCGGGGCGTCGAATTCCAGGCCCAGCGATTGCACGCTGCT
This sequence comes from Planctomycetota bacterium, assembly GCA_021808995.1. Lineage (GTDB taxonomy): Bacteria > Planctomycetota > Planctomycetia > Isosphaerales > Isosphaeraceae > JAKBAP01. Next base: position 2,973 of record JAKBAP010000245.1, read on the forward strand.
CGAGGCGTCGAAACGGAACAGGGTCGCGTGCCCAGGAGCGGAGTTAAAACTCCCCGTGTACACGAAATTGAGGATTCCCTGAAGCGCGTTGGCGTCGACCTCGACCTGCCGCCAGGCGTCGGTAACCTGAGCGAGCGCGTTTTGTAGGTCGAGCCGGTTCCCCAGCGCGACCTGGATCGCCTGGTCGACCGTGAGATCGACGGGCTTGAGCTCGATCAGAAACACCCGTGTCTGGGTCTGCGACACGAACACTTCCGAGAGCCGGGCTCGAAACTGCTTGCTGATCAGCTCTTCGCGCAACTGCTTGATGGCGTCCTCGATCGGAAGAGTGTCGAGCTTAGCCAGATAGGTCGCAAGCGCGTCCTGATTGTCGTCGATGCTCGCGTCGGTGTCGATCAGCGAATCCTGGATCTGCCGCGAAAGCAGATCCTCGCGGCTGAACACTTCGCGGTCATGCGCGACGTCGGGACCCGTGAATCCGCCCTTGCGAGTCGCCTCGAGCCGGTCACGCCAGCGCTTGAGCTCGGCCAGGAGCTGGTCGTGGACCCCCTCGAGCTCGCCGTAGGCCTGGACCAGATCGTTGGCCGCCGATCGCAGCAGCGCCCGGTCGGGAATCTCGGTCTGGTAGAGCCCAAGGAGCATGTCCTTAATCCGCTCCCGAAGCTGGTTCAGCCGGTCGTCGTTGAGCTGAAACGGGTCGAGCACCGAGTCGTCCAGCCGCACCTCGAGCTCGGGGGGAACACCCAGCGAAATCTTGAACGAGTCCAGCGACGTCTGGAGCGCGGCCTGCTGCGTCAGCAGCGTGGCCTGCGTCGTCTGATAATTGAGCGCGAGCTGGTCGCGCTCAAGGACCGTCCGAAACCCCGATCGCAGCTCGGCCTCGTACATGTCGAGGTTTTGCTTGTACGAGATCAGATTGGCCTGGGCGTTGCGAATCGCCTGGAGTGACGAGACCAGGTCGAGATAGCCCGTGCTCGTGCTCCCAGCCCCGGTGATCAGGCCGGTGTAAAAACCACGGCGATACTCGGCGAAACTTCGCAGGGCGTAAAGCGTCTGGCGCTCCTGAAGCGAAAGGGCCTGGGTCACCACCCTCGCCCACGCTCCACGAAGAAACGGCTGGATAAAGCTGATCGTCAGGTTCGGCGAGGCCAGTTGTACCCCGTGGTTGGAAAACTCGAAAACCAGCGAATTGGCCAGGTTCACGAGCATCTGCGCGCCCGACATCAGGTTCAGCGAAAACCCATTCGAGGCAAAGGTCTGAAGCTGATTATTGAGGTTCGGCGTCGAGCTGGTCGGGGTCGCGGCAAAGGCCCGCGCGGCCGTGGTCGCCCCCGCGGTCGAACCACTGGTGCTCGACGGGGTCGTGCTCGTCCCACCGGTGCTGACACCGCTGGTGCTTGACGAGCCGCTCGTTACCCCGCTCGTACTGGTCGAGGTGCTGGTGGCCGTGCTGGTCACCCCCGAGGTCGACCCACTACTCGTCACCGCCGTGGTAATCGTCGGGACAAATCCGGCCCCCGCCATCGGCACATAGCTCGCCCCCCAGTTGCTATAGCCCTGGATCATGAACTGAAACCGGGCGAGCGTCAGCGAGAGGGCCGACAGGTAGACATCCTCGTATTGAAACTGGTATTCGCGGCTATTGGTCATGGCCAGCCGCATGATCGAATCGCGCGAGAGCAACACCTTGCCATCCGGCTCGACCTGGACCGACTGTTGCCAGCGCAAATCCTCGATCGGAGTAGTTCCACGCTTTTTCCAGCCGTGATACTCGAAAGGAAACCGCGATGAGACCTGGAACCTCCGAGCCGCGATCTCGTCGGGGACGATCGGGGTGTGATTGGGGTCGGTGACGTCGGCCATGCGGGAGGCCGGCGGGGCCTCGACCGGGCGCTCGGGAATCCTCCACCGCCAGTCGAGCAGCCGCTCCTTCAAAATCCCATAAACATCACGGTCGGCATAGTCGTGGTAATACGATCGCGTGCAGCCGATCACCCCAAGGGCAAACAGCCCGATCACGACCAACCTCACATGCCCCAACCGACGAACGGCTCGACCCATTTCGCTCGAATCCCCACGCGCGGACCAAGACCCTGGATTCGTGGGCACGACTCCCGCACGCCCACATCGCCACTGAACCAACCCATCCTGACCGAGATGTGAGCCGAATTCTATCCCGAACCGACAATTGTACAAGATCGGAGTCGGTAAGTTTTTAGTCCTTGCCCCAAAAAACATTAGAGCGAGGGAGCGAACTCGGCGATCAAGCCGGGGCGATTGCGTGATCAGGGATGTCGGCCAACCCTGGGTGCGAGAGGAGAACCAAGGCACCCGCGAGACCCACGGATAGGCGAGGGAAAAAACAAAAGCCAGGGCCGTGGCCCTGGCTCTGGTGTTGAGCGTCCAAGTCGTCCAGCAAGGACGAGCCCGATCGACGCCGGCGCGATCCTCGGACGGTCTCCGCCCGGCCCAACGAGCGATGGCTTACTCGGCCGCGTCGGGCACCGTGAATCCTCGAACCTGCTTGTTCTTGACGACGGGTTTGCCTTTATTCGTCTTGGAGGGGGTCACGTCGACATTCTCTCGAAACGACTTGGGTGGAGGTTCATTCGTATTACAGCCGGGAGCCACGATGGCCAATCCCATCCCAAGCACGAACATGCCTCGAAACCATCGATTCATCACTTTCTCCAGAAATCTCACCCACGCGAGCTCAAGTTCGCGGGTGAAGGAACAAACGCCAGGTTGGTACGAAGAGAACAGCTCCCTGGAGCGATCACCAATCAAGTATGCTCCAAGGACCCCCTCACATGCAAGGAGACGATCCAATCACGGCCCCTCGCAAGCCGGCAATCAACACCCAACCCAGTCGAGTTGCCCTCATCGCGAGAGAGGACCGAACCCTCTGAAACGGATGCGAGACCAAGGTGTCCGGGGACGAGACCGAGCGTGAGGGTTTCTCGGTCTTGAAGAATGGGGCTGGCGGCTTGGCGGTCTCACGCCAGCCCCACCTTGGAGGGGGATCAATACTGGTCAGCGCTGACGACCTCGTTCATGTTTCTGGTCCCGAGCGCGCGGTACGTGACCAGGTTGATGGAGTTCTTGATAAACCGGACGGACCCGTCCGCCATGGCGAAATTGAGGCCGCCGGGATGGAAGCTGCGGAAACCCCACTGGCCGAGCTGGTTGCACGCTCCGCCGGGAATTCCGGCGTTATTCAGCCAGTCTGGCGGAAGAACGCAGTTGGCGAAGCAGGCACCCGTGACCGCGCCGGTGGTATCCGGAGGCGCGTTGGGCGCGGGAACCACGAACGCACCGCCAGTGATTCGAACGCCGCCACTGAAAAACGATGAGTCGCCCCATGCCGCGGTGAGATTCAGCCACATGAACGACGAGCCGCCGGGTTCATTGGGAAACCGCGACATTTCGCCGAAGAAAAAGGTGTTGCTCGTGCCGTCCGTGACGGCCGCGATCTTGACGACCCCCTCGGGCATGAACATGCCGGTTCCACCGCCGTAGCCGCAGGTGTTGCCGTACTGGACGGCGACGCCGGAATTGTTGTACCAGTTAAAGTAAATGTTTTCGTAGGTTCCCCGGCTCATTCCATAGGAGCCCTGGTTCACGGCGATGGTGTATTGGGTCGGGCTCGCGGCCGGGGCGGCCTGGTCCGACGGACAAATGAAGGCCGAAACTTTCTGCGTGCCCGCCGTCACATTGGCACCCGCGATCGCCGCCTGGGGGTACATGTCGCCCGGCCAGCTAAAGTTATAGGCGTTGTAACTCGTTCCCTGCTCCATGTAGGGCAGGACGTAGTCAAAGGCGTCGTAAAGGGTCGACACGGAGCAGGCCGCGCCGAATCCGTTGGCTGTCGCGTTGAGCGCTGTGTTCCCCATGGGGAAGGAACCGATCGCCGTCTCGTAATTGTGACATCCGAGGGCGATTTGCTTGAGGTTATTCACGCACTGCGCCCGGCGGGCCGCCTCGCGGGCGGATTGGACGGCGGGGAGCAGCAAGGCGATCAGGACGGCGATAATGGCGATGACGACGAGCAATTCGATTAGCGTAAAGCCACGTTTCCGAGAGCGGGAAGCGTCTTTCATGGTCGAAAACTCCAATCTCAAAGAGGCAGGGTTCCTGGGAATGAGGGAAAAGGAAACCGAGGGAGCGAGCCCTCGTCACGGTGCACGGGCCACTCCTCAAACAAGGAGCGATATCTCCGAGGTTATTGGGTCGCTTCGCATTGACTGAGCTCAGCCATCGGACTCTTAACAAAAGCATCGGGCGACCCATCGGTCGATCGATTGGTCAAGAAACGAACTCTATCGAAACCGCGTCCTAACTCTTCGGGGACCTGAACATCGTCTGAATCAATCTCTTCGGGACTGGGAGGTCTCAGCGCAAAGACTTGGCTTTGGTGTCGTTCGAAGCCATTCCTGAAGCTGCCCCACGTCAGTGTGGAGTCAGGGGCGTTACGCGAACCAAGCCATTCTCGCGGCCTGTTGTCAATCAGCTCGTATGTGGACCACTCGAGGCTCGGATCGCTCTTTGTGCATGAATCCTCGCGTTCCCGACTCCCACATTCTCTCGATAGATCAGGAGAACGATCGTATTAGAAACAATTTCCCAAAACCAACACCGACCGGCAATTCTCGCGAAAGCGCATTGCATGCAGTCTTACACGATTCCACTCAAGGCCATCTTAGCAACTATATTATGACCACGATTACCGAAATTCAATAGGGGTTTGTTCGGGCAGTGGTAGGGGGTTGCATAAACACATGCCAAGTCCCGAAGTCTTGGCTCAACATCGGCTTGCTCGACGATAGGATGCGTTGGATCGGGTTTGGTTGGCCTGTCTAAACCTGAGGATGGAGCGGACCTTGAGTAAGGAGGAGATCGGAA
>JAKBAP010000246.1 GCA_021808995.1 Planctomycetota bacterium
CATGAACGCGAGGGCGGAACTCTATGACGCCTGGCGTGCCATCCGGGTCACGGCCAATGCCCTCAAGGGAGTCCTGGACCTCGCCATCTCGAACAACGTCTATACACCGACAGGGGGAACGGACCCGCTGGGCTTCCTGAGCGCGGCCCGCCAGTTCAGCCTGACGGTCAACGCGGAATTGCCCCTGGTCCGGATGGTCCAGAGAAACAATTTCCGGGCGGCCCTGATCAGCTACCAGAGGCAACGTCGGGCACTTCAGCAAACCGAGGATAACCTCAAGATCCAGCTCAGGAACGACTTGCGTTCCGTTCATACGTCCTACATCGGCTATGAAATCAACAAGCGGATCTTTGAGCTCAATGTGCGGCTGAAGGACCAGTCTTTCGAGCAGATCGTGGCCCCCCCCGCCGGTGGCACGCAAGCCCTGGCCCAGTCGGCGAACGCCGCGACCCAGACCACCAACCTGCTCAACTTCCAGACCCAGGCCTACAACTCACAGCAGTCGCTCGTGACCGCCTACCAGACCTATGAACAGAATCGCCTGATCGTGTACCGTGATATCGGCACCCTGCCTTACGACGAATGGGAGGCATTCAGTGAACTTTTCCCTTCAGAGTACCACGGCCCCATCCTCGGCCAGTCCTCCGACGGCGGCCCCAAGGGATTTACCCCGCCCACAGCGGCCCAGCCGCCGCCGGGTGCCGGTCGGTAAGCTGATCGGGCTCGTCTTGATCACCCTGCTGGCCGCCGGCGGAATCACGGTCTACAGCGTGCCGGGGATGAGCAAGCCCTTAAAAGGCTGGCTCGCCCCGAGCACGACCGATATCCTGACGCATACCGTGCATCGCACCGACTTTACCCAGACCGTCGTCGACCGCGGACAACTGGAAAGCTCGAAAAACCTCGACGTCTACTGCGAGGTCGAGGGGGGCACGACGATCATCGCCATCAAGCCCGAGGGAACTCGGGTCAAGAAGGGGGAGATCGTCTGTGAGCTCGACTCGGCCTCGCTCAAGGACACCCTGGTCAACCAGTACATCACCACCAAGAGCGCCTCCGCGAATTACGCCAACGCGACCCTGACCCGCGAAGTGGCCGAAATCGCGGTCCAGGAATACGAGGAGGGCATCTTCGTCCAGGACCTCGCTACCGTCGATGGCGAAATCAAGCTTGCCGAGTCCGATCTTTCCCGATCACTCGACCGCGTCGAATGGGCCAGGCGAATGTATGAGAAGGGCTACGTCTCCCAGGCCAACAAGGTCACCGAGGAGCTCGCCCTTCAAAAGGCCAATTTCACCAAGGAACAGGCCCAGACCAAGCGCAACGTGCTCGTCAAGTACACGAAGGGCAAGACGATCAAGGAACTCAAGAGCGAGGTCGAGAAGGCCCGTTCCGACGAGCTCGCCAAGAAGGCGACCTGGGAACTCGAGGTCTCCAAGGAAAAGAAGCTCGAGCGGCAGATCAAGGCGTGCACCCTGCTCGCCCCCAACGATGGCCTGGTGGTCTACGCCAACGACCCCAGCCGCGGCTTCATGAGCAACGCGCCCCAGGTCGAGGAAGGGGCCACGGTGCGCGAACGGCAGAAAATCTTCGCCCTCCCCGACATCGCCAAGATGCAGGTCAATACCAAGGTCCACGAGTCACAGATTCGCGAGATCACCCCGGGCATGAAGGCCAAGATCCGGGTCGAGGCCCTGGCCGATGTCGTGCTCCACGGGACGGTTGTCGATGTCTCGCCGCTTCCCGATCAGACCAGCTTTTTCAGCTCGGACATCAAGGTCTATACCACCCACGTCCGGATCGACGACCCCGTCGCGGCCCTGCGGCCCGGCATGGGTGCCCAGGTCGAGATCCTGGTCGACCACCGTGACGACGTGCTCACGATTCCGGTGCTCGCGATCCTTCAGTATGGCGGTAAGGATCATGTCGCCAAGAAAGACGGCGACCGATTCGACCGGATCGAGGTCGAGCTCGGACCATCGAACGAAAAGGAGGCCCAGGTCATGAAGGGGCTCTCCGAAGGGGACGTGGTCGCCTTGAACCCGATCGGCCTGATGTCCGACGAAGAGAAACGGGAGGTCTTTGGCTCGAACTCGCGATCCGGCGACTCGGGCAAGACATGGGGCATGCCTGGCGCGCCCGAGGGAGCCCCAGGGCCGGACGGAAAAGCCGCCATGGGCCCCGGCGGAGCCACGAAGAAAGGGGGCGACCCCTCCGCCAAGGGGGCGGCCAAGGCCCGGACCAAGGGGGGCGCTCGTGGCGGAGCGTTCTCTGAGAAAATGAAGTCCTTGAGCCCCGAGGAACGGTCCCAGCTCAGGACCGCCAGTCCCGAGGAACGACTGCAACTGCTCAAGAAGGCCGGCCTCACCGATGCCGAGATCGAGCAGATGAGCCAGATGCGGCGAGGCGGAGGCGGTGGCCCGGGCGGTCCCGGTGGCGGGGGGGGCTTCGGTGGCGGCGGCGGCCGACCGGGAGGACAACAAGAGTGAACCTGCTCCAATCAGACGAACGGTCCGGCCAAAAGCCCATCGTCCGAATCGTCGACGTCACCAAGACTTACGTCATGGGTCATTCCGGCGGTGGTGGCGGCCTGCTGGGCCGCCGCCAGGCCATGGCGACCGTCACCGTCAACGCCCTTCGCGGCGTCTCGGTCGACTTTTATCCCGGTGAATACGTCGCCATCATGGGGCAGTCGGGCTCGGGCAAGAGCACCATGCTCAACCTGCTCGGCTGTCTCGACCGGCCCACCACGGGCGAATATCACCTAGGAGGGCGCGACATCGCCCAGCTCGACGACGACGAACTCTCGGAGATTCGGAGTCGCTATCTGGGCTTTATCTTTCAGTCCTATAACCTGATCCAGCAATACACGGTCCTGGAAAACATTCAGCTCCCCTTGACCTATCAAGGGACCGGCGAGATCAGCCGCGAGGCCCACGACCGCTCGATCGAGATGGCCCGTCTGGTCGGGCTCGACGAGCGCCTGGACCATCGCCCCTCGCAGCTTTCCGGCGGCCAGCAACAGCGAGTCGCGATCGCGCGCTCGCTGATCAACGACCCCTATATCATCCTGGCCGACGAGGCGACCGGAAACCTCGACACCAGGACCAGTTACGAAATCATGGAAATGCTCGATCGGCTGAACGACGCGGGCAAGACCATCATCATGGTCACGCACGAGGATGACATCGCCGCCTGGGCCAAGCGCGTGATCCGAATGCGAGACGGCCTGATCATCGAGGACGGCCCCAGCGCCCGAATGAAAAAAAAGCTTGAGGAGGCGGGCGTGGGGGCGGGCGTGGAGCACTGGGAAAATGGCCTCGCAGCCGTCAAGCCCGAACTGGGCCAACCCAACTAGACGAATCGCACTCCAAAACCGGGCTGATGCTGGGCGAGAAATCCCTCGCCGGAACCTGAGAGGTCGACATGGGACGAATCTGGCGTGCGCTCAAACTCGGCATGCGGAGCCTCTTGCTTCATAAGCTGCGCTCGGGTCTCACCGTGCTCGGCATCGTGTTTGGCGTGGCGGCCGTGATCGCGATGCTCTCGATCGCCGAGGGGACGAGCCGTCAAGCCCAGGAACAGATTCGCGCCCTGGGGGCGACCAATATCATCGTTCGCTCCGTGAAACCCTCGGCCGAGGCCGAAGCCACCGGCGGTCGACCCGCCCGGATCCTCAATTTCGGCCTCAAATACGCCGATTACGACCGGATGCTGGGGACAATCCCCACCATTCGCAAGGTCCTGCCCATTCGTGAGATTCGAAAGCAAATCCGCCGCGGCGCGGCCTTCCTCGACGGTCGTGTCGTCGGCACCACCCACGATTACGCCGATTTTAACTTGCTCCAAGTCGACAAGGGGCGATTCCTGACCGCCTCCGACGACGAAAAGTTCGAGAATTTCGCGGTTCTCGCCTTCGAGACCGCCAAGAAGCTCTTTCCCTTCGAGGACCCGCTCCGCCAGTCGATCAAGCTGGGAAGCGATTACTACACCGTTATCGGGGTTACCAAGGAACGGGCGACCTCGGCCGGCATCGGCGGAAGCCTGGCCGCTCAGGATTTCAACAAGGACGTCTATATCCCACTCAATACCTGTCGCCTTCGCTTCGGCGAGCGGATCATCGACAGCCGCTCGGGCTCGATGCAGGCCGAGGAAACCCAGCTCACCCAGATCACGATCCAGGTCGATTCCATGGACAAGGTCATGCCGACCGTCCCCTTGATCAAGGCCGCCTACGAGCCTTATCACCCCAAGAAAGACGTCGACATCGTCATTCCCTATGACTTGCTGCTCCAGGCGCAAGCTCAGGCCCGGCAGTTCAGCATCATCCTGGGGACGATCGCGGCTATTTCGCTCCTGGTCGGCGGCATCGGAATCATGAATATCATGCTTGCGACGGTCACCGAGCGGACCCGTGAGATCGGAATCCGGCGCGCTCTAGGGGCCAAGCGCAAGGACATCACCCAGCAGTTCTTGATTGAAACCATCGTGTTGGCCGGAGTGGGGGGTCTCCTCGGGATCGCGGTCGGCTATTCGATTCCCCAGATCATCGTCTATTTCATCCCCGACCAGCGGGCGATCGTCACGGGCACTTCGGTCACTCTGGCGTTCGGCATCTCCGTCGCCGTCGGGATCATGTTTGGGATTTACCCGGCCCGCCGCGCCGCCCTGATGGACCCGATCGAGGCCCTCCGCCACGAATAAGCCATCACCCCCGCGAGGACTTTGCCCCCTCTTGGGCTTGCGGCGACGCCAAGTCAAGGCTAGGCTTAATCTTTCAAGAATTCGGTCAACCGCGACGTCGAGTCTCCGAGGTCGCGGTTTTTCTACTTGTTCGTCACTGTTCCGGCCGCGCCCCGACCAGGGAGTGGACCGGGCTTTCTAGATCCGACCGTTTAGCGACTCTGGAGCGCAAGCCAGGCCTCGATCGCTCACCAAGCCCACGCTCGCCGAGGGCTTTCATCCAAGAGGCGTTTTCGCCGGCCTCGAGTCGCCGGCCGACCCTCCGAGCACCGATTCCAGGCAAGCGCCGCGTGGAGAGCAAACCCGCATGTCCACCGACCGAATCCCGATGTCGAAGGAAGGCTACGAGAAGCTCAAGGCCCAGCTCGACAAAATGAAAAACGAAGAGATGCCCCGCATCGCCGAGCAAATCGCCGAGGCCCGAAGCTTTGGCGACCTCTCGGAAAACGCCGAGTTCGACGCCGCCGTCGAAGCCCAGGGCATGCTTCAGGCGCGAATCAACGACCTCCAAAACAAGCTCGGTAGCGCGCTCATCGTCGACAAGTCCAACCTCTCGACCGATCGCGTCGCCTTTGGACTCAAGGTCCGGGTGATCGACCTCGACATCGAGGAGGAGGAGGACTTCACCATGGTCGGGCCCGGCGAGGAAGATTACGACCAAAACAAGATCCTGCTCTCGAGCCCGATCGGGCAGGCGCTTCTTGGGAAAAAGATCGGCGAGGAAGCGACGGTCCCGATCCCGCGCGGGGTCTTGAGGCTTAAGATCCTCGAGATTAGCGTGGCCTAGAGCTGAGACCGCGTCAGGCTTGGGCTTCTGGCAGTTCGATTCCTTGCTGTTTCCACGCGGGCGGTGTGGGTGCGTGGAGCGTGATGATCGACCCCTCGATGGGGTGCCGCGCCCGGAGTGTCCGAGCGTGCAGGGCGATCGCGCCGGCGGGAAGGAATGGACGGACCGAGCCATAGGCGGCATCCCCCACGATGGGCATGCCACGCGCGGCGGCCTGCGCGCGGAGCTGGTGGGTACGCCCGGTTTTGGGCTCAAGGACCAGCCAGACGAGACCGTCAGGGATGCGAATGGCCGCGCCAAACCGCGCCAGCGTGATCGCCTCCCGAGCGCCCGGAGTGCCGAGCGGGACCACCTGGGCGGTTCCAAGAACATGGGCGCGGGTGATCCCGTCGATCCACTGGGGCTCGAGCGAGCCCTGGCGTGCCATGTTATTGGGCTGGGCGATCGCCCAGTATTCCTTGGCGACAGTCCGCTTTTCAAACTGGGACGACAGCCTGCGGGCGGCCTTGGGATGTTTGGCCCAGAGGACGACGCCGGAGGTTGGCCGGTCCAGGCGATGCACGATCCCGACATAGGCCGAGCCGGGATCGCCGGGGTTCAGGTGGACGCGGACATCGGCCTCGAGCGTGGTTTCGTCGGCCGGTGCCCACGTTCCCAAGGGAAACTGCCCCGCCGGCTTTACGACCGCCAGGCAATGATCGTCCTCGAACAGGATTTCCAGTCGGGTGCCCACACGCGAGACTCGATGGAACAGGGCGGATGGATCAGCGAGGGGTCATCGGACCCATCGAGGGACCCGGATTTGGGCCGGGCGTGCCCAACTGAGGCGCTCCACTCATTCCACCCACGCCTGGAGTGGGCGTGCCCGGGTTCAAGCCGTTTGGCCCGTAGAGTCCGGCGGACATGCCGGTGTCGGGGTGGGAGTCAGAGCCAAAGCCCACGGGCGGAGGCGATCCCGGCGTCGTCGAGTAGGGCTTGCCCGGGGGGACTTCGCTTTTCATGCTCCGGCAACCGGAGGCCAAGGCCAGCACACCAACTCCGGCAAGGACGCTCTTCCCGATCATTCCGCGGCGTCGTCGATCCATCGACCCACCTCCCTGGTTCGTCTTCGAGAGAATCACCGCCGGGTCCGTTCCCACGCGGTATCCAATCACCAACTCGATCCGATGCCCGGCCACGATCCGCCGCCCGACGGAATGACATGCTCGCGCTTGGGCGGCTGGGCGGAGATGGCGGCGCGACGCCGCTGTCTCGGGCTACGGCCGGGATCATAGCAAAGCCGGCCGCCAGGTCAATCCGAGGTTTTGGTATCGAGGGACATCCGGACATCGGGACATCCCTGAAATCAGGGGTTCGCTTGTGCCCCGGCGGGGTCGGGCTTGATAGATTAGGATCATCGCGCGAACCGTTGACCGATCAGAGGAAGAGGCCGCGAGCCCTCGCCGGGAGAAATCAGGCATGTTTCACGAAAAGACGCTCTGTCATGGTCGGGGATCGTGGCCCCACGCATGGGCCTTGGGTTGTTGCGTGGCCCTGGGGTTGTCGGGGCTTGCCCACGGCGGCGACCAGCAGGTTTACACGGACGTCGAGTTCCAACCACTCTCGTCCCAGGTCAGGCGCGTCGTCGAGACGCTCGAGATGCTCGGCTCGCCATTATCGACCGACCAAAAAGCCACGCTTGCCAAGGCCATCGACTCAGTCGGTGGCGAGCAGGCGATCCGGGCGATCCAGGAGGTGCTCGACCATCGCGTGCTCGTTGGGATCGAGATCAATGCCGAGAGTCGGGTGAAGGCCGCCCAGGGCGCGGCCCCGGCCAAGCTGGTCCAGAGCGGCTGGTCCGTGTTTCTGGTCAAGGTCCACAACCTGGCTGGGTCGACCGCGCCCCTGGCGGTTGTCTGCCCGAACGCCGAGCCGGTCTATCGTCAATCGACCAACAAGGCCGAGCCGGAGATTTCGGTGCGGCCGCCCCAGATCGTTCAGCGCTGGGCTGACGTGAGGATGTATGACGACCGGCCGCTGGCCGAGAGCCTGTCGGGCCTCGCGGTCGAATACCGGGTGATCCAGATTTACAGCCGCGACTCTGGCCGTCGCGAGGCCAAGCTCTCGTTCAACGTCGGCCAGGGGACTCAGGATCTGGGCTTTCGATCCGACGTGGATGTCCTGTTTGACTGCGCGATGGCCGTGAATGTGGTGCTCGACGTCCGCGATGAGAAAGGTCGGCCCACGATGGCCTCGTTCATCATCCGCGACCCCGCCGGGCGGGTTTACCCCTCGCGCGGGCGTAGGCTCGCCCCCGACCTGTTTTTTCACCCCCAG
>JAKBAP010000247.1 GCA_021808995.1 Planctomycetota bacterium
GCGGCCAACGGCCGGTTCGAGAATCTCGCTGATCGTGCCGACCTCTGGCGGTTGCTGGTCGCCATGACCGTGAACAAAGTCCTCGAGCAAAACCGCAAACATCGGCGCAAGAAACGCGGCGGCGATCTCAAACTCATCCAGTCCGTCGACCTGAACCCTGACGAGTCCGAGGGAGGCGATCCAATCGAAGCCCTCGCCGATCCCGCGGAAACCCCGGATTCCGTCCTGATGCTGACGGAGCAACTCCACGAACTCCTCGACCTGCTCGGAGATCCGATCCTCAAGCAAATCGCCATGGAACGCATGGATGGTCGATCCGCCGCGGAAATCGCCCAGAAAATGGGCTGCGTGGCTCGGACCGTTGAGCGCAAAATTGATCGCATCCGACTGATCTGGCAAGCGAGGATCGAACGAACCGAGGACTGATCAAGAACTTTCCGCGACATCCAGGTCCAACCCGGGAATTCTCGACGACGTCTGTCGGGTTGGAGCCGCCAACGGCAATCATGGTCAATATCCCAAGAACTCTCCTCGGCCTGTCTCGATCTCGAACGAACCCCGAATCAGCCAGGTGACGCTTGCGTCGAGTCACGAACGACACCGACCGCTCCCAGGTTCGCGGCCCGCGTCGATACCGCTCCGCCGTTCATTCATGGTCCATGAGGCGAACACGATGACCGCACCGCATCATGATCGCATGAGACGACTGACCTTGCTTCAGCTTAACTTGATCGACGAGCGGTGCGATCGGTTTGAGGGCGAATGGAAGCACGCCGCCGAGCCGCGAATCAACGACTACCTGGACGGCGTCGATGAAGCGGTCCGTGGCGTGCTCTGGCTTGAGCTGGCGGTGACGGATCAAGAGCTACGAGAACGGGCCGGCGAGCAGACCTCGTTGGAACGATACCTCCCCAGTTGCCCCGACCCCCGGGTTTTGCTCGAGCTCTCCACGGATCTTGGTTCTCTCGAGCGAGAATATACCCGAGGCGTGTCGGCGGCGGACGCGAGGTTCGCCCCCTTGTCGACTCCGGTCCCACAACGGCCTGATGCGCTGGTCGTTTCCGGGCCGACCGGGCCGGTGATCATGGGCGAACCGTTGCTCGGCTCGACGGTCGAGGCGGATGCGGCGGATACGACTCCGCTGGGGCTCAAGAGCACGCAGCCCGATCCCGCCGATCGACCTCGTGGCTCGTCCCAGACCATGAACCCGGGACTGAGACTGGGCGACTATGAGCTCCTGGAGGTCATTGCCCGGGGGGGCATGGGGGTTGTGTACAAAGCGCGTCAGGTTCGCCTGAACCGAATGGTCGCTCTCAAGACCATGAGGGCTGGATTCAACGCCAACGAACGCGAGATCCGCTTCTTTCGCCGCGAGGCCGAGGCGGTCGCCGCGCTTGATCACCCCCATATTGTCCCGATTTTCGAGGTTGGCGAGTGGGAGGGCCTCCTCTTTCACAGCATGAAGCTCGTCATCGGGCGAACCCTCCAGGAGGCGCTCGCCGAGTATCGCGACCAACCCCGCGATGTCGCCCGGTTGGTCTCGATCATCGCGCGAGCGATCCATCACGCCCATCAACGAGGCGTCTTGCATCGTGACTTGAAGCCGTCAAACATTCTTATCGACCAGGCGGGGATCCCGTACGTGATCGATTTTGGGCTGGCGAGACGGGTAGGCGTGGACGGCGAATCGCGGATTTCCAACTCGGTCGTCGGCACGCTGAACTACATGTCCCCGGAGCAAGCCAACGGTCGTCACGAGGAAATCACCACCGCGACCGATATCTATGGCCTGGGCGCGATCCTGTATGCCCTGCTTTCGGGCCGTGCGCCTTATTCGGCGTCGTCGATTGTCGACCTGGTTCGTCAGATGCTGGACGCCGAGCCCGTCCGCCCTCGTGCTCGGGTTCGGGAGGTCGAGCCCGACCTGGAAGTCATTTGCCTCAAATGCCTGGTGAAAGAGCCCGAACGTCGTTACGCCACGGTCAACGCCCTCGCGGACGATCTCGATCGCTGGCTCGACGGGGTACCGATCGTTGCCCGGCCCGCCACCGGGACCGAGCGAATCGTCAAATTCATCCGCCGTCGCCGCGCCCTTTCGGCCATGGTTGGCCTGCTCGGGATCACGGTGGCGATTGGCGCGGGGGGCGTTGTCTGGCAATGGCGCGAAGCGGTCGCCGCCCGAGGGGGGCTCCAGATCGCGCTCGTTGCCGCCCAAAAAAGCGAAAAAGAGGCCCTCAACAGCGAGGACCAGGCCCTCCAGATGGCCTATGCCGCCAGGATCAATCTCGCCGAGCGCGACTGGCGTGACGCGAATGTCACGGGGGTCGAGCGCCATCTCGCGGAAACCCGCCCGCTTCCTGGTAAGAACGATCTCAGAGGGTTCGAATGGCGATACTTGAATCGTCTGGCCCACACGGCGAATCGCACCCTCACCGGCCACGAAGGCGAGGTCTGGGTCACCGCGTATAGCAAGGACGGAAAGCTCCTCGCCTCGGCCTCGCAAGACAAGACGGTCCGGATCTGGGACCCGGCCAACGGTCGATTGATTCGCACGCTCACCACCACCAACCCGAACGGCGCGGTCGCCTTCGATCGCGAGGGAGGTCGTCTCGCCTCGGCCGGCGCCGACCGCGCGGTCACCCTCTGGGACGTCGCGACGGGACAGGTCATCAGGCGGTTCGAGGGCCATTCCGCGGCGATCCACGGCATCGCCGTCTCCCCGGATTCTCGCACACTCGCCTCGTCATCCGCCGACGGCGACATCCGGATCTGGGACCTCGAAACCGGGCGTACGCTCCACATCATCAAGGACCATCCCCTCAAATACCTGGCCGCGATCTCCTTTTCACCAGACGGCAAATCCCTGGCCGCCTCGGGTGTCGAAACAGCCAACCCCCGCCTCTGGGACGTCGGCTCGGGCAAGCTCGTGAGGATTCTAAAGGACGATCAGGGGACCCCGTGCTTTCTCCCGGTTTTCGCCCCCGACGGCAAGACGATCGCCACCTCGAGCGTGAACGGGTCGATCAAGCTCTGGGATTCCTCGAATGGAGCCCTTCTTCGCACGATTTACGACGCCCACAATCGCGAAATGATCCGGGGACTCGAATACTCACCCGACGGCAAGAATCTCGCCTGCACTCGCCAGTCGGGTCAGGCGCTCGAGCTTTGGGACGTGGCCTCTGGGAGCCTGGTCCGAATCTTCCGCGGCCATAGGCGATCGTTGCTCTCCGTGGCCTACTCTCCCGACGGCCGTCACATTTCCACATCCTCTAACGACGCGACGATTCGAATCTGGAACCGCGACCAAGACCAGGAACTCCGGTCGCTCGTGGAGCCCGATACCGTCCTTGACCTCGTGTTCGCGCCCGATAGCGCCTTGCTCGTCTCCGCCAATCGCGATCAATCAGTCCGGCTCTGGGACCATGCCGGCCAGCGCCTGGTCCGCGTCCTGGAGGGACATACGGGCAAGGCGCGCTCGGTCGTGGTCAGCCCGAACGGCCGGATGATCGCTTCGGCGGCCGACGATCAAACCGTCCGCCTCTGGGAAATCTCCACGGGCAAGCAACTCTTCATCCTGCGAGGACATACGGCGGCGGTCGAGGCCCTCGCCTTCCGCCGCGATGGACAGGTTCTGGCCTCGGGTTCCGACGACCATTCGATCCGCCTCTGGAATCCGTCGACCGGCGAAACCATCAAAGCGCTCGAGGGCCATCCTGGCTCGGTCAGGTTTCTCGCGTTTACCGGGGGCGATCAATCGCTGGTCTCTGGCGGAGGCGATGGATTCGTCATGACCTGGGACGTCGAATCGGGACGCCGCCAACAGGCGTTTCTGGCCGAGGCCGATAGCCTCGTCGGCATCGATCTGAGCCCCGACGGCCGCTTGCTCGCGACATCCAGCGAGGATCGGATCATCAGGATTCGGGACTTGAAGACCCAACAGGTCCTCCATCGCCTGGGAGGACATGGCCTCATCCCCTATCGCTTGAGGTTTTCTCCCGACGGCAAGCGCCTGGCCTCGGTCAGCAGTGACCGAACCGTGCGGATCTGGGACCCAATCCTTGGGAGGGAACTCCTGGTTTTACGAGGGCACGACCAAGCGGTCTGGAGCCTGGCCTTTTCACCAGATGGCCATCGATTGGCCACCGGAGGATCGGATCATAACATCAAGATCTGGGATGCGTCCGACGAACCAGAGGATGTCCCCCCTCAACCACCTCGGTGATCGGCGAGGATACGGCTTTGCTCGCCTCCAATACGCCGCCGGGCTGGTCACGCCATGTAGCAAGACCAGCTTCCATTCTGATACGCGCAGGGACAATTCGAGGGACAGACCTCCTCGGCCTTGATTGCTCCCAGGCACGAATCCCCACAAACCTTGACCGGACCCCGAGGGGCCACGCCACCCAGCTCCCGGCCGACCACCGCGAAACGATCTCGAATCACACCGTCCGACAACCGTGGCAATCGCATCGTTCAAGTCTCCCTTTCTGGGGATCAATCCCGAACCACCCATCGACTCCTATCGCGAGGACCACGACCGCATCGGCCCCACCCGTACCGGAACGACATCGCTGACATCGACGGTCAGCCGCAACACCTTACGCAAGCTTGGAACCTGTCGTTGGGGATGGAAGAAGGAAATCTTGACATCCCAACAATCGGACTCGGGCCGACAGATCGAGCTCCGCTCAACCTCGACGGAGTCCAGTTCGATCGGCTCATTGCGAAGCATCTCCAGAAGATTGCTGGGATGAAACGCATTCGTGGCGGCGTAATTCAGGGCGCGATCCGGCGCTGAACGACCCAGGTTTCGCAGTTCATGATAGACTTTGTCCAAAAACATCCCGACATACGCCGCCGAGGTCGCTTTGTCCGCTTGGTCCTTCACCACCTCGTCCACGAGGGCCTTCGTGGTCCAGCTCGACATGCCCCGGGGCTCGGGAACCATCGTGGGAACCACCTGGCCGTTCAGCAGCCTCGTCTGGCCAACGATTCCGCCTGGGATCGAAACTCGTTCGATATTCTTGTCGATTTGATCCTGGAGAAACCCCCTCAAAAGCTCATACGATGTGGCCGCGAACGGACCCGCGGGGGCGATCGCGTAAAGCGGCATCTGATCGAAATTGAGCGTCCAGGTAATCGAGGCCGATTCCCAGGGGTTGTTCGCGAGATAGGCAAGCATTTGGCCGGGATCGTAGGGATTGGGAGCCGGGCCGTCCATGTGCTGGGTGATCGAGTCCCGCCGCGCCTCCGAGACCAGGTCGTAGCCCACCTGCCCGAGAGCGAAAACCAGGCTTCCTCGATCCGCGTCCTTGGCCTGGCACGAGGCGCATCCGCATCCCCTGGCCGCGCTCGCGTCGCCACCACGGCTTTGAGCAACAACCCCGCCAGAGGGTGCCACGCCCGCGGAGTGACCATCCCCAAGGGTTCCCACGCGATCGGAATCGCCTTCGAATCGTTGACCTGGCGCTGAGAGGCTCTTATCGCTCATCGATAGTTCCCGATGATTCATCACCATGAGCGCTCGAGGAAGATCCAGACGACCAATCAGGCACCGTTCGGGCGCACTGAAATGATCACGGCATTCCAGAGCCGAGTCAAGCAAAATCCCGCGCAGTTGAGCGCCTTGTAATCGGACGCCGTGGACCAGGGCCGCCGAGGCCAAGAGCCCGGCCACTCCCGAAACGACGGCGGTGGCGTAGCTCGAGCCGGCGACGATCGCCTTGCCTCCGCCGGCGAGCGCGCCCCAGAGCCCCGAGCCCAGGGCGAGAATGCCCGACGAACGGTAGCCGAGCCCGTGATTGGAGCTTTCCAGCGGCCTTCCCAGGTCGTCCATCGCCCCCACCGCCAGCACGCCCGCCAGGGCCGCCGGCGCTTCCAGGCAATCGCAGCCGTCATTGCCCACCGCCGCCACGATTAACACTCCTCGCCTGGTCGCGTTCTCGACCGCCCTGACCAAAAGCGGATGAGCGCTCTCCGAGGGGGATGGCTCGCCGGCGCTCACGTTGATGATCCACGCCCCGCGCTCCACGGCCAGGGAGATCGCGTGGGCCAGATCAATCTGACGGGCGCGTGGGGGGGCGGTCACGCCAGGTGAATCGTGAAAGATCGGGACGACCAGCCCACCGCACCCAGGCGCGACCCCAACCACCGGGCTCGAGGGGTTGGACCGGCCCAGAATCAAGCTAGCCACGAGCGTGCCATGTCGCGTCGCCGCGCCGTCCAATCCTTCCTGGTCACGCGCTCCCACCGAGGCGATCCTCGCCCCCGCGAACGTCGGGTGATCCAGGTCGACTGGCCCATCAAGAATGGCGATCAAGACCCGCGGATCACCGGTCGAGAGCCGCCACAACGAATCCAGCCCCGGAATGCTCTCGACTCCACCCAAGGTCGCCATCCTGTTCATCCCATGTCGAGTTTCAATAGAGGTGGCACAAACGGTCCTCGGCTTGAAGTGACAGCCTCCCCACCCTTCGAGCGGCACGGTTCCTTGACGCGATCGCGGGTTTCGCCAGACCGTTCTCGTCGTGGCGATGCGGCTGGAGCCGCTGATGGCTCGGGCCGTTCTCGCCGAGCACCACCCGGACTTCCGTCGAGTTCCAACAGCTCCCGTTGTCCGAGCGGATCGCGGGTGTCACCGTCGGCTTGCCGTCGGGACGCTTGGGCAACGTCTCGATCGCCTTCCGCGCCCCCTACCGCTTTGCCCGCCGCCACGGTCAAACCCGCCTTGCCTCCATGGCCCAGGCTTCGTCCTTCAGTGTAACCCTGAAGGAGGCTGATTTCTAACCAAGGCTTTGTGCCACTTGGGATGACACACTACATCGTGCCACGACGACTCACGGAGCAAGACCCCACGCGTGGGTTTCTTCAATCGTAGTCACTGTTGACCACCCACATTGGCGAGGTTAGGATGTAGATGAGGAATAGTTTGGTCCCCCCCGCCTGTCTTGGCCCGTGTTTCGAGCCGCGATGATCACCCGCTCTCGGAGGCTGGCCCAGGTAATGGGTTTTCCCACAAATGAGAGACGCCGGCCTTAGCAATGTCCGTGTCCCAGCGTCCACCGATCCTAAGACGGATCTGGCCGCTCCGGATTCGTCATTGTCCGAGGAATCTGTTCCGATCGATCACGAGGCGGTGAAAGGGTCTGTTCCGAGATTCTCACCGGTTTGGCAAAGGCTCTCGTTTTCCACGATCCTCCTGGTCACACTGATTTGGGTTCCGGTTCTGGGGCAAGCGGCAACCGCCGAGAGGCTTGGGGCGAGGGACGAATCACTTTCCCCACGTCATGCCGGCACGGTCGTGACAGAGGTGCGGCGGACTCCACCGTGCCCGGTCACTTGGTCGATCAAAATTCGGACCTGTCATCGGACGACCGCCGCGCTCCATTTTCCGAGGCCACGCTCGTTTGATCCCAACGACGACGAGGCGTCGGACGGCCGCGACGAAGATGACGACGACGATTGGGACGACCCGGTCTTCGACGACAATTCAAACGAGCCAGTGATCGATTGGCTTCCGGATACGTTTTGCTTCTTGACCCTCCTCAAAGTCGCCTCAACGTCTGCCCGGCCTGGGATTTCCTCTTCTCCCTTCCTCCCGCCACAACGGCTCCGCTGCTAGGAGTGGCTGGTCCACCTCGCATCGCCGACTGACCGGCTCGTCATCGCAACGCTGGCACTCCAGTCACGTGATCCGTCACGCCCACCGGTCCGCGTCACTGTGCCCCCGGGGGGGCCCGCAGGCCGCCGCGCTACTTTCC
>JAKBAP010000248.1 GCA_021808995.1 Planctomycetota bacterium
CGCTATGAGAAATGGGCGCGGCCCACTCCGTTGCATGCGGCGGTGGTGAGCGGGGTTGAGTATTTCTGCCCGATGCACCCCCAAATCATCCAAGACCAGCCAGGAACCTGCCCCATTTGCGGCATGCCGCTGGCCAAGCGGAAAAAAGGGCAAAAGGAGGCACTGCCGGCGGGGGTGACGAACCGCGTGCGTCTGACCGCGTCTCGGATAGAGCAAGGGGGCGTGCGTACGGCCGCCGTCGGGTACGCGCCTTTGGTCGAGACGCTGTCGACCGTCGGCTACGTGGCTTTTGACGAGCGGCTGGTGGCCAATATCGTCTCCAAGGCACCCGGGAAGTCACGGGTGGAAAAGCTGTTCGTGAACTTCACCGGCGAGGAGGTCAAGGAAGGGCAGCCACTCGCCGAGCTCTACAGCCCCGAGATCTCCCAGGCCATTCAGGAGCTCCTGACCGCGAGCCAGTTCGCCGCGAACTCGGCGGGCGCTGGGGCCGTGGCGGGGTCGTTTGAAACGGACCGACGGGCGCTCGCCGCCGCATCCGCGGAAAAGCTCATGCATTGGGGCGTGACCCAGGCCCAGATCGATGAAATCGCGCGGAAGGGAAAGCCTGACTTCAACCTCACCATCCTGTCGCCCCTCTCCGGGCACGTCTTCAAGAAAAACGTCGTCCAGGGTCAAGAAGTCGGCGAGAGCTACGCGATGTTCGAGGTCGTGAGCCTGCATTCGGTCTGGATTCAGGCGCAGGTCTATGAACATCAACTAGGACTGGTCCACGAGGGGCAGACGGTCCAGGCGACAGTCGAGTCGTTTCCGGGTGAGACGTTCGTTGGCAAGGTCGAGTTCATCCAGCCCCATCTGGACCCGACGACTCGGAGCGTGGAGGTGCGGTTCGCGTTGCCCAATCCCGGCCATCGCCTGCGCCCGGGGATGTACGCGACCGTGACCCTCAGGACGCCGATCGCGGACTTGCCGGCGTTCCAGGCCAGGCGATCGCTGGGCGGCACGGCCCCCGGACCGGTCGCGCGGGTTGGCCTGAGCGTGGCCGAGCAGAGCATTTGCCCGGTCACACAGGCCAAGCTGGGCTCGATGGGGGACCCTGTCCAGGCGGACGTGGCTGGTGGAAAGATCTGGACCTGTTGCGGCGCGTGCCCCCCGAAGCTCAAGGCTCATCCGGCCAGATATCTTTCCCAGCCGGTGGCCGTGCCCCGGGGCCAGGTTTTGAGCGTGCCCGAATCGGCCGTGATCGACGCCGGCCAGCGCAAGATCGTCTACATCGAGACCGAGCCAGGCGTCTTTGACGGCCGAGAGGTCGTCCTGGGACCTCGGGTCGGCGACCGCTATCCGGTGCTCGAGGGCTTATCGGAAGGGGACACGGTCGCGGCGACGGGGGCAATCCTGATCGACGCCGAGAGCCGCCTGAACCCAGCCGCCACGCCCGAGGTAAAGCGTGATCCGCCGAGCGCGGGCCACCGGCACGGAGTCTAAACCCCGGCCCAGGGCCTTACTCACGCGCCTGCTCGATCGCGGGCATGAGGTCGTTCAGCTCTTCGATTCGGAGCATGCGAATGTCTCGAACCGACGGGGCGAGGAGAGGATCAGGAAGCCATGATTGGATCGGTAATCGAGTGGTCGATTCGCAATCGTTATCTGGTGATTCTGGCCTACGTTTTCGTGGCCCTGGCCGGTCTGCGCGCGATGCTCATGACGCCGGTCGATGCGATCCCCGATCTTTCGGAAAACCAGGTGATCGTCTTCACCGACTGGATGGGCCGAAGCCCCCAGGAGATCGAGGATCAGGTCACGTATCCTCTGTCGGTCAACCTGCAGGGGCTCGCCGGGGTCAAGGTCGCCCGGTCGTCGAGCGAGTTTAACTTTTCGATGATCACGATCATCTTCGACGACGCGACGGATTATTACTTTGCCCGCGAACGGGTGCTGGAAAAGCTCTCGATCGCGTCGACGTTTCTTCCTCCTGGGGTGATCCCATACCTTGCCCCCGACGCCACGGCGGTCGGGCAGATCTTCTGGTATACCGTGGAGGGGGGTGGCAAGGATTTCAGCGAGCTGAGGTCGATTCAAGATTGGTTCGTGCGCTATCAACTCGCCAGTGTGCCTGGGGTGGCCGAGGTCGCCTCGGTCGGCGGGGCTCCGCGCGAATATCAGATCGACCTCGACCCCAACAAGCTCCGCGCCCTCGGGATTAGCCTGGGCGAGGTCTATCGCGCGGTCGCTCGATCGAATTCGTCGGTGGGGGGGCGGGTCGTTCATCAAGGAAACGCGGAATTCCTGATCCGTTCGATCGGCTGGATCGAGAGTCTCGACGACATTCGCGAGACGGTCGTCGCCCAGCGGGGGTCGGGAACGCCGATCAACGTCGGGATGTTGGGCTCGGTCCAGGTTGGGACCACGTTTCGACGGAGCGTGCTGGAAAAGGACGGGCACGAGGCGGTCGGCGGGGTCGTCCTCATGCGGTATGGTGAAAACCCCCTCGCCGTCACCCGGGCGGTGAAGGATAAGATCACGCGAATTCAATCAGGGCTGCCGGCCGGCGTCCGGATTGTCCCTTTCTATGATCGCACCCCCCTGATTCATAAGGCCATCGAGACCGTCGGCGGAACCGTCCGGGAAGAGCTCATTGTCTGCTCGATCGCGATCCTGATCGTGATGGGGCACGTGGGCAATGCCTTTGTCGTCGCGGTGACGCTGCCGATGGCGATCCTGATCAGCTTTCTGGTAATGCGGTTCCTGGGCATGTCGTCCAACATCATGAGCCTGGCGGGAATTTCGATTTCGGTCGGGATCTTGATCGATCAGGCGGTCGTCATGGGTGAAAACGCCGCCCATCATCTCGCTCGCCAGTTCGGCCGCGAACGAGTGACGGGGGACATCACCGAGACCGTTGTCTCCGCCTGTCGCACGGTTGGCAGGCCCATTTTTTTCTCGGTCCTGATCACCATCTTGTCGTTTCTGCCCGTTTTCGCCTTGTCGGGCCGCGAGGGGAAGATGTTTCATCCGCTGGCCTACACCAAGAGCTTTGCCCTGGTTGGCGTGGCGGTGATCTCGATCACGCTGGTGCCGGCGCTCATTCCGATCTTTCTCAGGGGGCGGATCAAGTCCGAGGACGAAAACTGGCTCGTTCGGACCATGATCGAAATCTTCAAGCCGATGCTTTCCTGGCTCATGGACAGGACGACGCTGGTTTGCTGGTTGTTCGTGGTGATCCTGGGGCTGGGATACGTGGCGTCGCGCGGGCTGGGGTATGAATTCATGCCCGACCTCGACGAGCAGAGCCTGATGGACATGCCAACGACCGTGCCCCGGGTCTCGATCGCCCAGGCCGAGAGCGACCTGAGGGCGCGGGACGCGATCATTCGAGGATTTCCCGAGGTCTGGCAGGTGGTTGGCAAGGCCGGCCGAGCCGAGACACCGACGGATACCGCCCCCCTGGACATGATCGAGACGGTCGTCAATCTCCGCGATCACGACCTCTGGCTCAAGCGCGGGCTGAGATTCGACGACGCGACCGCACAGACCCGTCGGGTGCTCACGGAGCTCGAATCCAAGGGGTTTTTCAAGCCGGAATCCACGTCATCGGAGCGAGCCGCGCTCGCGAGCGAGGCCGCGATGACGGTGGCCGCGCGGATCGACGAGAGCCTTCGCGGGCTCGCGACCGAGCGGCTTCGCGAGTTCCGCCCCGAGTGGGGCCGCGGACTCGTGGAAGACGCGATCGACGCCCTGCTGAGTGGAGTCGACCAGGCCGCGGTCGCGCGGCCATTGATGGGTGCCGAGCGCTCCCAGCTCATCGATAGCCTGGCCGCGACCCACGGAGATCGGCTGACGGTCGAGATCCTCCCAGACGACGTCGCCCTCCTCGTCAAGGACGCGGTCAAGCGGCTGATCGATCGCGGCGTCTTGCGCGATCTCCCCGGGCTCATGACTCCAAGCCCGACATTTCGTGAACGAGTCGTCGCGGTGGCCCGCGAGCTGATCGATCTGCCCAAGCGAACCCTCGATTCAGGGCTCACGGATCGGCTCGCCGAGCGATTTCATGAGCGGCTCAAGGCGCGGCTCAAGACCCTGGATTGGGAGCTTTTCGACCGCGCTGTCGAGGTCGCCGATCAGGCGGCCCTCGAGGAGCTCGTCACACTCGCCCGAGGCGCTGGGCTCTTGACTCGCGAACCGAGCGTCGGCGAGCTGGAAGCCCTGCGAGTGACACTGGATAAGCCCCTTGCCCGGCGGCTGCTCCTTTGGCGAAAGACCAAGCCCGAACTGGTCGAGGAGTTGAACTCCGCCCTTCAGATGCCCGGCTGGGGTAATAGCTTTACCCAGCCGATCGCCAATCGGATCGAGATGCTCTCGACCGGCGTGCGGATGCCCGTCGCGGTGAAGGTGTTTGGCTCGAATCTCGACGACATCCAGAGCGCCGGCCAGAAGATCGCCGGCGTCCTCCGGGGGGTTCGTGGGGCGGCCGATGTCTTCGCCGACCAGGTGACCGGCAAGGGCTATATCGAGATCAAGATCGATCGCGCCCGGGCCTCCCGATACGGGGTGAACGTGGGCGATGTCCAAGACGTCGTCGAGGTCGCCATGGGGGGTAAGCCACTGACGATGACGGTCGAGGGGCGGGCGCGATACCCCGTCAGGGTGCGCTACGCCCGCGATTATCGAGACGACCTGGAGTCGCTCAAGAATATCCTGGTCTCCGGGCGAGCAACCGGCGACGAGGCTGGGGGCATGGCCGGCGGCGCGATGGGGGGAGGGCCGGCGGCGACCGTGGAACGCCAGGCGATCCTTCAGATTCCCCTCCGTGCCCTGGCTGATATCCGGGTTGTCGAGGGCCCGTCCATGATTAAGAGCGAGAACGGACTCTTGCGCTCCTACGTACAAATGCGGGTGCGCGATCGCGACGAGGTCGGGTTCGTGGAGGAAGCTCGGCGGTTGGTGGATGAAACGATCGTACCCAATCTGCCGACGGGGATCTACGTCGAGTGGACGGGCACCTTCGAGCATCAGGTTCGCGCCCAAAAAACCTTGCGAATCGTGTTCCCCGCCGTGATCGCGATGATCGCGCTCATTCTCTATCTCACGCATAAAAGCTGGGTCGACGCGGCCCTGATGATGACCAGTGTCCTGGGAGCGCTCGCCGGGGGCGCGATTTTTCAGCGGCTCTTCGGTTTCCATTTCAGCGTGGCTGTCCAGGTGGGGTATATCGCCTGTTTTGGCATGGCGGTCGAGACGGGCGTCGTGATGCTCGTCTATCTTCACGAGGCGATCGCCGACCGGGGGGGGCTTGAGGGCATTGGCTCGATCGCCGAGCTCAAGCAGGCGATCCTGGAAGGGGCGATTCACCGGCTGCGTCCCAAGCTCCTGACCGAAGGGGCGGCCATCATCTCGATCGCTCCCATGCTCTGGGCGACCGGCGTCGGCGCCGAGGTTATTCGCCCCATGGCCGCCCCGGTCCTGGGGGGGCTCCTGATCGCCGACGAGGTCATCGACGTCTTCCTGCCCGTCCTCTATTTCGCCATCTCCAAGCGCGGATGGGCGAAAGTCCATGGAATCCCTCTCTGGGATCGCCTCATCCTGGAGCAGTCCCCAGCCGATCCATTCAAGTCGCCCCGCGCTCTCGAACCGATACAAGAGAAACCCTGACCTTGGGTTCCCGTGCGCTTGGTTCATCAGGATGACGACGCGGATGAATATCCACCCCTTGACCCCTCCCGAAGATCCTCCGTCCGCGAGTTGGAACCGGCTGCTCCGCGAGGAAATCCAGCAAACGATCCTGGCTGGCGAGGGGCGCTGGTCGCGCGGGATCGCCGCGGTGGCATGGATTCACCTGGCCGCCTTCGCCACCTGCCATCTCCTCCACAGGCCCGGCCAGGAGAGCGACCCCAGGCATCTGCTCGTCTGGTTCCTGGAGCTCGTCGCCGTCTTCGTGGCCATGCGGCTCATCGTGGGCAGGGGGTGGTTCTGGTCGCCGCCGGCGATCCATCTGATCGGGCGAATGTGGCTGACGTTTCTGATTCTCTCGTTCAGTCTGTCGACCCTGAACCACGTGATTGGCTGGCAAACCCTCTGGTTCAAGGCCGGCTGGGGGACTCTGAGTAGCTTTCTCATGGCCATGCTGGCGTGGCTGATCACGCCCCGATATTTGATTCTGGCCGTGCAGATGTACCTGACAGCGCTCTTGATGGCGCGGTTCATGGACTGGAACAACGTGATCTATGGCGTGTCGTGGTGGATCGCGCTCATGGCGATCGCGCTGTCGGTCCGGCGGATCGAGCGATCGCGGCCGGTGGCGAGTCATTCTGGCGTGTCGTAAGCCGTCCAGCCCTGGGCGGCGAAGTTCCGCTGTTTGATGTAAGTCGCGTCGTCATAAAACAGAAACGCGACAAAAATCCCCGTGATCGCGCCACCGACGTGGGCCAGATAGGCCACGCCGCCGGTATCCCCCCGACGAGGGTCGATGGCCCCCGCGCCGAGCCAGATTTGCAGGGCGATCCAGCCTCCGATCACCAAGATCGCCGGGAGCACCGTGATAAAGCGAAACAGAAGGACCCGGATCTGGTTATGGGGAAACCAGACGACGTAGGCCCCCATGACCCCGGCGATCGCTCCCGACGCGCCCAGGGTTGGCGTCACCGATTCGGGATTCACCATGATCTGGGCGAGCGAGCCGACAAGCCCACAGGCGAGATAGACGATCAGGTAGCGCGCTCCGCCCAGGACTTCCTCGACATTATCGCCCACGATCCAGAGATAGAGCATGTTGCCGAGCAGGTGCATCCACGAGCCGTGGAGAAACATCGAGGTGAGCAACGTGAGCCGAACGGGGATCGGGCAGGCGAAATGCTCGATGTTTCGGACCCGGGGAACCACCCGGACCCCCTGGCCGAAGGGATCGCGAACGGGCACTCGCTCCTCGCGGGGCACCATCTGGTCGAGGTCCGTGTTGGCCGTGATTTCCAGGGGAGTCGCCGCGAAAGCGAGCGTGAACGAGTCGCCGAGCTTTTGCTGGACCAGAAAGACGAAGACATTCACCGCGATCAGCGAATAGGTCACGAAGGGGACGATGAAGGTCCTCTGTAAATCGCCGAGTGGTAGAACCATGGCCTGGGCTCGCGACTAGAGGGAAACGGGGGCGAATCAGTGCCCGTCGATTGTGCATTCGCGGCGGAAGGATCGAGCACATGGCGAGCGCGAAACCTCCAAGGTCTCTCAGGCTAATCTGGGGAGCCGTCAAAAAGCAAATGCTTGGGGCCAAGCGCTCAGAGCACGACCGACCCTGGCCCCTTACCGGGGGGGGTTCGCTCGACCTCGATTTTCTCCCATTCCTTCCGGACTCGGGAGAGGCCGAAGGCACAGAGCTCGAATTGCTCGCTGAGCCGCCGGAAGAGCATGTTTTCGAGCTCGCTCGAGCCGAGCGTGCTAGCCATATAATAGGATCGCTTGCCCTGCCTCTGAAAATCGATCAGGGCATCGGGCGAGGATTGTTCCCGGAGCTTGCCGACCGCCTCGGGATAGACGCCGGTCCAGAACAGGGTGAAATCACCAACGTGCTGAAGGCATTCCTTGCGCCGTTGGTCGTCCCCACTGGATTCGGCCTGGGCCAGCATCTCAGTGACTTGACCCAGCCGGCGCCCGCGCTCGTCCCGCAGCCGCCACACATGGGCGCTTGGCACGAAGGTCGCCAGCAGACCCGAGACATAGCCGACCAGCGACGGATCGCCAATCCCGAGCTCGTTCATGAACGCATATTCCGTAA
>JAKBAP010000249.1 GCA_021808995.1 Planctomycetota bacterium
TCTTGCTTCGCGAGGCGATCGACGCCAATCCCAAATTGGCCGATACACTTAAGGCCGACCCCGATTTCAAACCGCTCGAAGCTCACGAGGAATACCAAGCCATCATGAGCACCCTGGTCGGCGTCGTCCGATGATCACGGACCCGGCGATCTCGATCATCTCGAACGGCGGAATCGTGCGATCACGATCGGCGCGAACACGCAAGCCGCGCCTAACAAGACCAGCGAACTGGGTTCAGGAACGACCGCGTTCACGATCACCGTTCCCTGATCGGTGTAATTGGTTCCATCCAACGAGCCGACATAGAGCAAGGTCGGGGTCGGTGGCGTGCTCAATTGCACCGCCGTCTGAACGACGAAATTCCCCAGGTCGACAGCGCTTGAACCGGCCGTGATCGCCGAGCCAAAATACTGCCAGGTGACGTTCTCGACGGTTGGACTGTCGGTGATCGTGGGTGTACCCGTCGGCGTGACGCCCAGGTACTGAATCGACGCCCCCCATTCGCGGCTTGGCTGCCCCGTCAACGAGGTGGCACCCACGCCGGGGAGGTCATAGACCGTGAAATATCCACCGTTTTGAAGCGTATACCCGGCCGCGAGCTCGACATCGAAAGTATAGTTGTAAAACGGATCTCCCACGGGAGAGCTCGTCCCCGTCTTGATAATGATCCCGACCGACCCCGCCCAAGCCGGCTGGCCTCCCACAACAGCAACGGCCAACAGGGCCGCCCCGAATGACAACCCCGCGTTCCTGATTCGTGATAACATTGTGCCTCCCAGATTGAGGAAAAACCTAAGACCAAAAACAACAAGATTGGTTCTTAAGGCGCTGATTCGCACGGAGTGTTTCGACCCGAACTTTGTCCCCAAATCAGGGGTGGTCAAGGATAGTCGACGATCGCGAGCGAGCTTGAGTGGACGCGAGTACGACAGGATAGCTTAGCGTCTTCGCCTGTTTCGGAACAGGCGTGGAAGCGAGACGAGGTGATTTTTTACATCAAAATCAGGATTCGCTCGAGCGCCCATATTGGCGGGAAACATCATCTGGGCTAGACACCGTCCGAGCCGAGGCTACGATTCCACCCGGCCCGAATGGATCAAGCGCGGAGGCCCTAGGGGGCGTGAATTCCGCGGGATAGCAAGCGGATCCCACGACGGGATCGTGGTTTAAGGAATTCGCAAGGAGGCCGGATCGATGGGCGCGACCAAGCCTAGGATGAGGTTAACACGGACCGAGGCGGCGATCGTGGGGGTGATCTTGACGCTGGTCGCGATCATTCCCGTTGGCTACTGGCGTTATCAAGCGGGTGTCGAACGAGCTCGAGCCCTGGCCGCCGAGAGAATCGCCCAGCGAGCCGCCGAGGCCGCCGCGTTCGAGGCCGATCGTGCCCGGCTTGCCCGGGAAGCCGAGCGAATCCGCGATCGAGAGCGGGTTCGCCAACTTCACGACGAGATTGACGCTCTCACCCAGCGCGACCAAAAACTCATCGAAGCCGCGCGCAAGCCCTACGCCAACCTGGATGACAAGCTCGAACGAACGGCCGGCAAGCGCCCCTGATCAGGCTCAGGTCCAGCCGATCGGATGACCGGCGTTTTGCTTGTCGAGCCATTCGACCAGAGGGGCGAAATACGCGACCATCGAGCGCCCCGAGAGCCCCTCTCCGGTGGCCTCGCGGAGCACCGCGTTCCAGTCTCGCGTCGCCCCGAGCGACAGGACGCCGCGGAGGAAATCCCCCACTCGCTTGTTGCCGAAATAGTCGCAATCGCGCGGATCTTGCTTGAGTATCTCGCGGGCGATGTGGTCATGAAGCTGAAACTTGATCGCCGTGCCGATCGCGTAATCGTAGTATTGCGCGGGGTCGTCGTTGATGTGGGTCTTGGTCGCCGCGTCACAGAGTGATTCGGGCCGATCGGCCGGCGCGGCGATTCCCTGGTAGCGCCCGGCCAGATTCCACCAGGCCGCGTTCAGCGCGTGATCGTTGATCGTTCCGCCATAAAAATCGCGCTCAAAGCGGGTCATCACGCCGGCCGCGAATGGGATAAACACGATCGAGCTTCCATCAAGGGCCGTATCGAGCAAAAACGTCGATGCGTCGGCCTTTTCAGCCTCGGGCGAGAGCAGGCCAACCCGCTTCAGATACGGGCGTTGGCTCGCCGCCAGGCCGATCAGGTCGCCGATCCCCTCGTGAAACGCCCGATTCGCCCCCGCCCGCAACAAATAAGGAACCTTGGGCGTCGAATAGGCCAGGTCGTAATAGATGTGCCCCAGCTCATGATGGGCCGTCGTGAACCACCGGCTATCGGGCTCGATCGACATCAGGCTCCGCACATCGCTTTCAAGGTTGATGTGCCATGCGCTGGCATGGCTGTTCTTCTTGCGCCCAGAGCCCGGGTCCGCGGGGTAGAGGTCCGACTTGGCCCAAAACCACGCCGGAAGCCTTGAGAATCCCAGCGATTGATAAAACCGCTCGGCTTGCTCCGGGATATACTCGCGCGGCTTGCCGCGGAACGGGGCGTCCATGTCGATCCCCGCGACCAGCCTGGGCCAGTTTTGCCCCCACCGGTTCGGCAGCCAATGGGCCGGCATCCTGCCGTCGGCGGGAAGCTTCGCCTGATAGCGTTCCGCCAGGCTCCGCCGAGCCCAGGCGTGAAGCGACCGGTAGAGCGGGGTCACGTCGGCGATCAACGTGTCGCAAACCTGGATCATCTCGGGCGTGGTCATCCCGTAGTCGGCGACCTGAAGGGCGAAAAAGTCGTCAAACCCAAGCGCCCTCGCGACCTTGTTGCGCAGGTCTCGAAGGGTGAGCAAGCCGTCCCGCAGGGGCTCGCCGATCGCCTTGGCCGCGGTCCAGACGGCCAGCCGCTCTTCAAGATCGCGGGACTCGATCAAGACACGGTCGATGTCGTTGGCCGAGACCACCGTCTCTCGGCCGTTGGTCTTCCGCACGAATCGATAACCATCCTGGGCGGCGGATTGCTTGGCCTCGGCCGTCGCCCGGGCCTCGACCACCTCGGGAACCGTCCCAGGTGCCTCGGCCGCGCGCAAGCGAGCCTTTTCAAGCTGGCGAACCGTCAGGTCCTCAAGCGCCGACCGTTTTTCGAGCAGCCGTTCAATCGTCTTGATAAACTCCGGCCGACCGACATAACGCGAGACCTCGAGATTCTTCTTGACCTGCTCGTCCGTATGCGCTGGCCCAACGTCGGTCAGGGCCAGCCAGCTCGCCTCCTGCGACGCCGTCTCGAGCGGCAGCCAACCCTTGACATAACCCTCGAGAAACGCCTGGGCTTCTTGCTCAAGGGTCTCGCTCGCGGCCCAGCTCCGACCCCCCAGCAGCCCGGCCATCGCCGCCAGGGATCCCTTGAGAAACCCACGACGTTTCGTGGACACCGGGAGCTTGATCATGGCGCGAGCGACTCCCGGTTCAGGAAAACCGATTGGGAAAGGGACACCATCGGGAAAACCTCCATCCGCCCGTGATCGCCGATCAAACCAGGATGCGTTGGTCGCCCTCGATACGCAAGATCCACGAGTAGGAAAAAAATCGGCTGGCGCGGCGATTCTCGTTTTCCTGGGCATTCTCGCCGTGGTTTGCACTTGTTCAGCGGATGCGATGGTTTTAGGATAAGACCATCCGACGCCGAGGTGGTCCAGGGGGATTGCTCACGGGCGCGACGAGCGGAGAGATCGCCATGCGAGACGGACGCGAGTCGGGGTTCTGGAAGAGCGTGGTCGTGGTCATCGCGACGCTGGGCCTGATCGGGACAGCCGTGGCGCAACAAGGTCAACGCGCCAAGCGAGACGCACGCCAGGCCAATCGCGAGGGAGCCGGCGCGCCCCTCAAGAAACCTCGGCCCGACGCCGCCGACCCACTGGCCGTGGGGGCCGGGCAAATGTCGAAAAAAGCCACGTCGGGGGGCTTTCACTACACCTTTCACTTCCAGTCGTACGACGGAGCGCCCCTCGCGGCCAGTTTCTATCCCGCCAAATTGGGCTCGTCCGCGCCCGTCGTGATGCTGGTTCATGAGCCCGGTCGATCTCGTAAGGATTTCGAGGATTCCGTGCTGGACCTCAAGGGCCAAGGACTCGCCGAGCACCTGCAGGGGCTTGGCTTCGCCGTCTTTTCCTTCGACCTCCGCGGCCAGGGCCAAAATCCTCGCAGATCCATCTCCGGAGCCGATCGAACTCTATTCATCGAGGATCTCCAGGCGGCCTATTTCTTCCTGGTCGACCGCCATAACCGGGGCGATCTCAACCTGACGAAACTGGGGGTGGTCGCGCTGGGTTCGTCCTCGAACATGGTCGCCGCATGGGCTTCCCAGCCAGGCGCGGCCGTCACCACCGACGGCCGGATCAGCGACGTGAGCGCGCTCGTGATGGTCTCGCCCAAGCCCGATGGATTTGGCTCGATCCTCGGACATGTCGTGACCACCCTCACCCCGCGAATCCCGCTTTTTCTCCAGGCCGGCGAGCGTGACAACCCCTCCAAGGACGCCGTCCAATCCGTTCGTGCCCGCGTCGAACGCGCTCGACTCAACAAGGTCGAGATCTACCCCTCCTCGCTCCAAGGCTACAAACTCTTACGCCTGGAACCCAAGGCCGCCTTGGCCATCGTGAAATTCCTCGAGGGGACCCTCAAAAACCGCGCCGTCGAGTGGGAGCCCCGTTACAACCTCACCCCTGTTTCCTACGGCGGAATCCACGTCGTCGCCAACGCCAAGGCTCCCGCCGCCACCAAGGCCGCCATCCCAGCCAAGGCCGCCGTCAACCCATTGCCAGTTCCGGCCAAGGCCGCTCCTCCACCCGCCAAGGCCGCCCCCGATCCCATGCCCGCTCCCGCCGCCAAGGACGCTCCCGCCGCCAAGGACGCTCCCCCCAATCCAAAACCCGCGCTTCCCAAGGACGCACCCCCCAATCCAAAACCCGCCGCGCCGGGAACCTGACCCCACCACCACGTTCACCCCTTTCCAAATTCACCGCGAAGCCTACAATAAATCAGTGTAAGACAAGTGTCAGAGTTCCTCCTCGCCGGGCGCGTCGCGGGTGACGGATCAAGAGCCCGGCGAGATTGGCGGCTAGAGGAGGGGATCTCGATGGCCTACCTTTCGGAAGATCCTTGGCTGATCGTCGCGGGTCTGGTTCTGCTGGCGGGGTCGCTACTGATCGCGCTTCGGACGACCGGACAAGGGAAATACCTGATCTGGGCGGGCTTGTCGCTGGGCCTCGCGGGTCTGATCATCGTCGTCGAGTGGCTCTGGGTCACCGACAATGAGCGCATCGAGCGGGTGGTTTACGACCTGAGACGCGCCGTCGCCGCGTCGGACGTCGAGGGGATCCTGGTGCATCTCACGCCCGACGTTGAGTATTCCCAAGGGGAACAAGCCCTCTCGGACGAGGCCGTGCGAGCCATGTTGCGAACCACGCTGAGCCGGGCGAAGTTCGACTTCGTGCGGGTGAGCGAGCTGCGAACCAATCATGGCGAGCAATCGCGGAGAGGGACCGCGGAGTTTCGGGTCTATGCCAAGGGTACCCTGGACACCTCGCTGGCGACCCTGAACGTCGGGACGGCCAATTCGACATGGTCGCTGGGATTCGAGGAGACGGCGAAGGGAGTCTGGAAGGTCAACCGGATCACGGCCCTGTCAGCGCCCCAGGGGCTGAGCACGGCCATCCCCTCTCCAATCAACGGCGGCCTGGGCACCGATCCGGGTCGGATTCGCCGGTTCGCTTCGCCTCGTTCGTCGGGAGGGGCGACCACGAGCCCACGCAATCGATAAACCTGGGCCTCGGAGGGCTGACGCGCTGGTCGTCACTCCTGGTGGCTAGCGCGGACCAGGCTGATTCTTGATCTCCGGGTATTCCAGGATGATCAGCTTGTGCTCCTTTTCGTCGTAGCCATACTTTTGATACGGCGGGAGCTGCGGCAGGGCGATGTTGTTGGCCTTGATGATCTCGGCCATGAACTCGTCATAATCCTTGGGAAACCGGTCGTTGGTCGCGTGGTACAGGTCGAGAGCGTGCTGGATCGACAGAATCGACGTCTGGCCGATGATCGAGACATAGGCATTGCCCTGAAGCGAGATCGGATCCTTGGCCACGATCCGCGTCGAGCCGACCTGAGCCCCCTTTCGCAACTCGACAGCCGCGTTCCGCACATCCTGGGTGCGCTGGCCAATGATCGGCCCAGATGGGGCAGGGGCCTTCGCACGCGCCTGGGCGGGCTTCGATCCCGGATTACGCTCCTCCTGACAACCCACGGCCACGATCACGACCAGGGCCGGAACGAACCCGCTCCAGCATGACAAACCTGTGAACGATCGACGGATAGCGCGATTACGGGGCGACATGGCTGAGGCTCCAGGGATGAGAGTCAACCGCGATCCCGCCTAGTCCCACTTCCAGGCGGCCACTTGGCGGATTTCGTCATAGCGCGTGAGGTCGAAATGAAGCGGCGTCACCGTGATATAACCCTCGCAGAGGCTGGTGACGTCGGTCTCGGGCCCTTCCAGGTGATAGGGAGGGTTGTAGGTCATCCAGTAATAGGTCCGCCCGCGGGGGTCTTGCCTGCGTTCGAACCCCTCGCCATAGCGGCCCAGCCCCATCGGCACCACCCGGACTCCTCGGGGTTCGCCTCGCGAATGGGCCGGTAGGTTGATGTTATAAAGCGAGCCGGCCGCGGGCTTATTGGCCAGGATCCTCTGGATCACCTTGGCCGCGTGGGACGCCGCGTGCCGGTAATCGAAATGCTCGGACAATTCGAGAGACACGGCGATCGACGTGATCTTGAAAAAAGCCCCCTCAATGGCGGCCGCGACAGTCCCCGAATACAGCACGTTGATCCCGGCGTTCGATCCCGAGTTTATTCCCGAGACGATCAAATCCGGCGGCCTGGGCAAGAGCTCGCAGATCCCCAGCTTGACGCTATCGGCCGGGCTCCCCTCGACCATCCAGCCCAGGACCGCTCCATCCTCGTCGTCGACCTGCTTGACGACCAAGGGGGAGAGCAGGGTGATCGAGTGCCCCACGCCGCTCTGCTCCTTGGCCGGGGCCACGACGGTGACATCCCCCATCTTCATGAGCTCCCTGCGCAGGGCACGCAAGCCCGGGGCGAAGACGCCGTCATCGTTGGTGAGGAGAATCTGCATCGGCTTATTTTCGCCCCTCGAGACATTCGGCTGGCCTTGTTCCTGGCGATCGTAACGCGACACGCCAACAACCGTCAATCAGCACCCTCGCTCGCGAACCCGCTCGGGAGGGGCCCGGACCGAACCGAGAATCCCTCGCGTTCACACGAAATACGCGAAACCGGGTATCAATATCAAACCCCGGGAATTCCCTTAGAAACACTAACTTGCGGCCGGGCGCGTGACGAGCCTGACGCGGTACTCGAACCTGGCCGAAACCCAAACGGTCGCGACCACGACGTATGGATACGACCACGCCAACCAGATGACGAGCCTGGTCGACAAAAACGCGGCCGGCACGACGTTGGTCTCGTACGGCTATACCTATGACCTGGCTGGCCGGCTGACGCGGGAAGCGCGAACCTGGGCCTCGGGCGCGTCGACGGATACCGTGTCGTATACATATACGAACAACAATCAGCTCACCGGCGTCACGCACACGAACACCGCGTTCGCGAACGAGAGCTTCGCGTACGACGCGAACGGAAACGCGACCGGGACGGGTTTTGTGACAGCCGCTGGCAACGAGCAAACCGCCTCGCCGGGCTACACGTACACGTATGACAAAATGGG
>JAKBAP010000250.1 GCA_021808995.1 Planctomycetota bacterium
CTCTCGCTGATTCCGATCGGGCTGGCGATTCTCTCGCTCATCCTCATCAACGCCCAGGGGGTGACCGCCCTCACGAGCGAGCGCGACACGGGAGCGCTTGATTTGCTGCTGGTATCGGAGCTCTCGCCGCGCGAATTCATCCATGGCAAGCTTCACGGTGTCTTGTACAACTCGAAAGAGATGATCATCCTGCCGATCGTGACGGCCGCCGTCATGATGGCGAGGGGCATCGTCTCGGGCGAAAACCTGGTCTTTTTCGTGATCGATTTCTTGTTGATGGCCCATTTCGCGGGGATGCTGGGACTGCACGCGGCGATCACCTACACCAGCAGCCGAACGGCCGTCGCCAATAGCCTGGGGACGATCTTTTTCTTGATGGTCGGGATCTTGCTCTGTGCGTTCTTGATCGTCTTTTCGAACGGCGAGTTCGCCCGTCAACTCTTGAGCTTCATGATCTTCATCGGGGCCGGCAGCGTCGCGCTTTTTGGCTCGATGGGCGCGCGGAATCCCTCGCACGCGATCGCGTTGGTGGCGATCCTGACGCCGTTCTGGACCTTTTACTGCATCATCAGCCTGGTCAACGGCGACTTCATGGCGGCGTTTCTCGTGAGCGCGGGCATTTATGGGTTCGCGCTTCTGGCCATGGTCGTGCCGGCGGTCGGCGATTTCGACATCGCGTTGGGTCGCACGAGCGCGATCCAGGGCTAACAAAGCGGTCCAGGAGCACGCGTGATGGAGCCAAACCAGGGTCGACGGCGGATGCTTGTGGGGATGGCGTCGGCGCTCGCGCTGGGCGGCTGGTGTCGACTGGCCCGAGCGGGGCCGGGCGAGGGTCCGTACGTTGACATCCACACGCATCTCGGCCAGACCTGGAACGGCGATCCGCCGCTGACGGCCGACGGGCTGCTCAAATTCATGGACGACCATCACGTGGCCAGGTCGGTTGTGCTTCCCTTGGTCTCGCCCGAGTCGTCGAGCCGGCTCAACCTCAGCGAGCAAGCGCTCGAGGCCGCCCGCCGCCATCCGGATCGGCTGATTGCCTTTTGCGCGATCGACCCCCGGACGTCGTACCGTGGCGGGCGGGCGGGCCTGCGATCGATGCTCAAGGAATACGTCGACCAGGGGGCCAAGGGGTTTGGCGAGCTCAAGGCCGGCTTGCCCATCGACAACCCCCGGATGCTCGCGCTTTACGAGGTCTGTCACGACCTCAAGCTGCCCGTCTTGTTTCATCTCGACAACGAACGCTGTACCGATAAGCCGGGCTTGCCCGGGCTCGAAAACGTGCTGGGACGGTTCCCCGAGGTGAATTTCATCGGCCATGGACCCGGCTTCTGGGCGTCGATCTCGGGCGACGTCTCCCCGCGTGATCTGGGCGGTTATCCGCGTGGACCCGTGAAAGCGCCTGGAACCCTGGATCGGCTGTTCCAGCGGCACCCGAATCTCTGGGGCGATCTCTCGGCTGGCTCGGGAGCGGGGGCGCTCGACCGCGATCTTGCCTTCGCCCGCGAATTCATGACCCGCAACTCAAAGCGGCTGCTCTTTGGCACCGACTATCTCAAGCCAGGCCAGGGCGTGCCGCAGTTTGCCTTGATGGCCAGCCTCGAACTTCCCCCCCCGGTCCGCGCCCGAATCGAGCGCGAAAACGCGGCGAAATTGCTGGGGCTTTTGCTATAGTCAGTCTGTCTCCCGCCTCGCGCCAACCTGCCTCATCGATCCGAGCAGTCGTCCCCGCATGCGATTGCGCCTTGTTTTGAAGGACTCTCCCGATGTTCACGCGAAACGCTCGCGACCGCTCCCGGCGAAAGCCGATCCTCTGGCTCATACTGGCTCTGTTCGCGTTGGCCGAGACGTCAAGCGGTCAAGATGATCTGGGTGCTCGGTTGCCAAGGATCAAGCCGCGGGATCCGGCCCAGGCGCTCGACTCGTTTCGGCCGCATGAGGGGTTTCGGTTGAAGCTCCTGGCGAGCGAGCCGCTGGTCACCAATCCCGTGGCCGTTTGTTACGACGCCGATCTTCGGTTATACGTGGCCGAGATGCGGGGTTATCCCTTTGCCGAGCAGGTCCCCTCGGGGGGGATCGCGCGGCTCGAGGATCGGGACGGCGACGGTCGGTTCGACCATCGGACGTCGTTCTTGCCGGGCCTGTCGTGGCCGACCTCGGTCGTGCCCTATGACGACGGGGTTTTCGTCGCGTCCGCGCCGGACATTCTCTATGCCAAGGACACCAACGGAGACGGCGTCGCCGACGTGCGGAAAGTCATCTTCACGGGCTTCGGGATCAATAATGTCCAGGGGCTCTTGAACGGGCTCCTGTGGGGCCCGGACGGCTGGATATATGGGGTCGCGAGCTCGAACGGTGGGATCGTCAAGAACCTGATCCATCCCGTTCGCCCTCCGGTCGACACGCGAGGGCGGGACTTTCGCTTCAGGCCCGACGGCTCCGCGTTCGAGACCGTTTCGGGGGGTGGTCAATTTGGCCATTCGTTCGACGATTGGGGGCACCGGTTCACCTGCTCGAACAGCAATCACGCGCGTCAGATCGTGCTCTCGCTCGCCGATCTTGAGCGCGGGCCAGCGCTTGCTAACTCGCCTGTCTCGGTTGATATCGCCGCCGAGGGGCCGGCCGCGCCGGTGTTTCGAATCAGCGAGCCCGAGCCTTGGCGCATCATCCGGACGCGCCAGCGCGCCGCCGATCCGGTCATGGCCCAGCGCCTGCCACCGACCGAGTTGGTCGCCACGGGATTCTTTACCTCGGCGACGGGAATCACCGTCTATCGCGGTACGGCCTACCCCGCGGAATATCGGGGGAATCTCTTCGTGGGTGATGTTGGCGGCAACCTCGTCCACCGTAAACGGCTGGAGCCGGCCGCGGCGATTTACAAGGCGACGAGAGCCGATCAAGGACGAGAATTCCTGGCGTCGACCGACAACTGGTTTCGCCCGGTGAACTTCGCCGAGACCCCGGACGGGAGCTTGCTTGTGATCGACATGTATCGCGAAACGATCGAGCATCCCGCGTCGATTCCCGAGCCCATCAAGCGGCATCTCGACCTGAAGAGCGGGCTCGATCGCGGACGCATTTACGAGCTGGTCTCCGAGGGTTCGAAACGGCCGCGGCGATTGAGCCTGGCGCGGATGAGCACGATCGATCTGGTGAATCTCCTGGCCGACGCCGACCCCTGGCCGCGCGAGACCGCGCGGCGGTTGCTCATTGAGCGAGGCGACCCGGCGGCGATCGAGCCCCTTGAGCACCTCGCACGCTCGCGGCCGACCGCCTTGGGACGCTTGAATGCCCTCTGGACCCTTTCGGCCCTGGGAAAGCTCGACGGAGCGATGGTCCTTTCGGGACTGGCCGACGTCGAGCCCAGAGTTCGTGAGCGGGTCGTCCGGCTCGCGCGGCCGTTCCTGAAGCAGGATCAGGCGGTACTCGACCGGATCATCGACCTGGCGAGCGACCCCGACCCGATGACGCGGCTTGAGGTCGCGCTGGCACTCGGAGACGCCGCGGCCCGACCGGCCGTGGTCAAGGGCCTCGCCACGATCGCCGCTCGCGACGCCGACAATCCCTGGATCCGAGCAAGTGTCATGAGCTCACTGGGCGGTCACCCGGAATCGCTCGCGGGTGAGCTCTTGAGAGAGGGATTCTTCACCCGAGAGGTCGCCGGCCCATGGCTCGACGACCTGGCGTCCCTGGTCGGTCATCAGCGGGACCCAGACCAAGCGCTCAGGCTCATCCAGGAGGTCGAGCGGGCGCGGATTTCGAGCGCGGGTCAGGCAAGGTTTGTCCTCGCACTGGTTCGAGGCTGGGGGCGGAACGGCTTGGGCACTCTCTTAAGCTCCAAGGCCGGCCCGGCGATCCAGTCCGTGATCGAGGAAGCGGAGCGAACGGCCACGGGAAGTGGCCCGCTTGATGAGCGAATCACGGCGGTCCGGCTGGTTGGACTGCCGGCGTCGGAGCATGCGCGGACGACGCTCGTCAAGCTTGTCGATCCGCGCGAGCCCCCTGCCCTTGAGATCGCCGCGCTCCAGGCGCTGGGGGGCTCGGTCGACCGGCCGATGGCGGTCGAACTGGTGGACCGGATGAAAGGGCTGAGCCCGGCGGTCAAGCGAGAGGCTCTCGAGGTTCTCTTTAGCCGACGCGGAAGCGCCGTCGTCGTGCTCGAGGAGGTCGAGAACGGGACACTCTCGGCAAGCGTGATCGAGCCGGCCCGCTGGTCCGCTCTCGAGGCTCGCGATAAGACCCTCGCCCAGCGGGTTCACAAGATCCGCGAGCGCTCGGGCACCGGTAATCGCCGCGAAGTGATCGCCAGATATCAGAAGGCGACCACGCTTCCGGGTGACCCCACCCGTGGACTCGTGGTTTTCAGGAAGAGCTGCGCGACCTGCCACCTGGCGCGGGGGCACGGGCACGACGTGGGGCCCGACCTGGCAACGGTCGCCCATCGCTCGCCCGAGGATCTGGTCACGCACATCCTCGACCCCAACCGCGAGGTGGCGGCGAACTATCTGAACTATTCGATCACCACGCTCGACGGCCGGGTGAGCACCGGGATCATCGCCGGCGAATCCGCGACCGCCGTCACGCTCAAAAGAGCCGAGGGAGCAAGCGAGGTCGTCGGTCGCGACCAGATCGATACAATCGCCTCAAGCAGCCTTTCGCTGATGCCCGAGGGACTCGAAAAAGACGTCGATCCCCAGGCCCTCGCCGATGTCGTCGCCTTTATCCGGTCGATTCTTCCTGGGAGTCCGGCGAAATAGCCGATCAGACGTCGGCGAGATCAATTGCCCATTCGTCCCAGACCAGGTTCGGGACGACGCCAAAAGTGGCTCTGGCGTCGGCCCATTTGATCATCGCGGGCGACCTGGCCGCGTCGGTGCAAAGGCGGCTGGGATGGGGCGTGATCCCAACACGGCCCAGGTCGAGCCGATCCGCGTCCCAGCAGGTCTGGATCGTCGCGTCGGGGTGGGTGAGCTCATGAGTATGGCCGTGGCAGGCCCGATGGAGGAGCGCGAATTCCTGGTCGCCGAGCTCAAAAAGACGCCCACGCAAGGTCGCGGCGAATTCGGCGGCGCGGGGGCCATGCTGGGGATCCCAGCCCTCATTGAGGCGTCGGGAATCGTGCACGATGGCGAAGAGCTCGACGATTTCGAGGATCGCCCCGGTCGTCTCGGCCAAACGGCGGCCGTTTTCGAGGACCCTCGCCCAGTGAACGATCCCATGGGTACCACTCCACGGGAGCACGTAGTCCTCAAGGACGGCTTGGAGAATCGCGGGAGTCTTCACGTGTCTCGATCAATCGGCCTTGGGAATGGCAAAGCTCAGGTGATGCGCCAGGTGAATGCATTGAAGGCGGTCCCATTCCTGCTTGGTCAGGGGTCCAAAGAGGCGGTGGGGAATCACCGGCCCGGGCGAGGCCTTATAATAGGCAAGCGCCTGCCGCAGGTTTTCGGCTTCCTGGCGTTCATCAAGGGTCTGGTTGGGCACGATCTCGGGGGGCGCTGGGAAGCCCTCCGGAAGGATGCCGGATTCCATGACCCCCCTTTTTTGCTCTTCGCCCACGAACTTAGAGGGATCGAAGACCGTCGAGGCGGGAAGGTCGACAACCCTTCGCAACACGGTGGCGAGATGATTGCAAATCTGCCCGAGCGACCATTCCCCCACCGTCGTGTGACCCACGAGCAGTCTCTCGACGTCGGGCATGACCTCGTCGAAACTCTGGAACCGGAGTTTTCTACGTCCAGCCGTGCTCATCCGGAAGATTCTCCTAGGGTTCATAGTTTGGGCAGGCGCGGCCTTCCTCTCTCCAGGCTCGGACGCCGATCGGTCATTATAACAGTCGTGCCCAGCCATGCGAACAGTTACGGGGCCCTCTTGAGTCGAAACAATCGAGTTGGCAACGCGACGATCTCGCCACCTTCTTTAGCCTTCCAATACAAATCGCGCTCGTTCACGGCGAAGCATTTCAAAAGGACTGATGCATTTGACTTTCACGCCGATGCAGACGTTTGGAATCTTAACCCTCCTCGCTCCATTGCTTGCCACTTCATGAGTCACAACGATGCAATGGTGGGCCATCGCATGGGCTACCAGATAGTAATCCGCGTCCTGGAGGAATGTTCCCACGGCTGATGGGTGGTATTGTTGGTTGTTCACCCAGTCTCCCACCTCGGCCAGGGTCTGCAACACTCTGTGATCGGGAGGTGCGAAGAAGCTCTCGCCACGTGCGACCGCCCAGATAACGAGATCATCCGCTCCTGCCGCGAGTTCGTCTCCGACCTTTTCGATGCTGTGAACCGATCCTTGTGTGTTGCGAAGGATCAGCCATTCCCAGAAGGCCGGGCAGAAGTCCAGTCCGTAGTATCGGTTCTTGGCCTCGATAAAGACGTTGGTATCGAGGAGATAGCGCATCAGGCCAGGACCCTCAGTGATCGGGCGAGCTTTTCA
This sequence comes from Planctomycetota bacterium, assembly GCA_021808995.1. Classification (GTDB taxonomy): domain Bacteria; phylum Planctomycetota; class Planctomycetia; order Isosphaerales; family Isosphaeraceae; genus JAKBAP01. The sequence continues at coordinate 6,445 of JAKBAP010000250.1, forward strand.
AACGTCTGGTGCTTCCTGACGCCTAGGAGATGGTATGCATCGCGATAGAGAGTCTGGCCCTCGAGGGTGCTCGTGATAATCGCGCGGGCGAATCGGGGGCTGAGCCTCGCGGATTGTGTTTTGTAGAAGTTCCCGCCCCCAGGGCGGCGGCGTTCGAGCGACTGGGTGATTTCGGTGTCGTAGGCCGTCTGGAAGGTTTCGCGAGTCGTCATGCCTGCGTCCAGCAGCCGTCTTAGGATGACCAAGGAGCTGACCCTGAACCGCTGGGCAAGGACCTGGACGCAATCGAGCGGATCACTCTCGCCAAGCGATTGGCGAAGTTCGGTCGAAGGAACCAAGAACTCGGCCGCCACTCGGTTGCACCATGACTCGACGGCTTCCGAGGGGCTCGGGTCGACACTGGACAACGCCGAATGCCCTAGCCAGAGATGGGCGATTTCGTGAGCCACCGTGAACATCTGAGCCGATTTCGCGTCCGCGCCGTTGATGAAAATCAGGGGAGCGAACCTGTCGGACAGGGCGAAGCCACGAAATTCCTCAGGGTCGAGGACTCGGTGACTGTTCCCGCCGACCACCCCACTGACCATGACGAGGACGCCGATTTCCTCGGCGGCCAAGATGAGTTTTCGCAGGGCCTCGGACCAGGATCGACAGCGTTGTTGAATTTGGAGGTTAAACCCCAGGCGTGAGCGCATCCTTTCGGCGATTCGACCTGGCGAGCTTGTCAACCGCGCTGACCCGACAAAATCGCGAGGATCCTCGCCGATGACTTGAGCGTGGTCTCGATACCAAGCCTGTCGGTGTTGACAGAGGTAAATGGTGTCCAGGAGATCGGGGCTAGGTCGTCGTGGGCCGCGGCCGCCGATCGTTCGCAGGTCGGGGACCGGCGGCGGCTCCAGGGGCGGCGAGGCCAACAAGAGGTATCCGATCGGTACAAAGGCGGCCTTGGCGAAGGCCTCCACTTGCTTGAGAGTCGGCCGAGCCGAACCCGTCCGCCAATCGCGCAAGTTCGGAAAGCTCTTGTAGAGCTCCGCCCCTCGCGCGCCGGCCCGCTCGACGGCCCAATCCCAAAGTTCAGGTTTGATCTCCACGCGGACCATTGGGGCCTCGTGACGGACCGGGTCTCGACTTCAACATGCTCCCAAAACTCGCCCAGGGACACACTGAGTATTCCACGTCCGAGGCCCAGTCTCCAGTCGTTCGCGGAGAATCCAGGAACACGGAAGGAATACGGTGTATTCGCGGGGCGAAGCCTTGCACCGCGGGGTTGGTGTCTTATAATTGTTAGATCGC
>JAKBAP010000251.1 GCA_021808995.1 Planctomycetota bacterium
GGGAAGAACTCCATCCGGAATCGGGCGAGGAGGCTCCTCGGGCCACGGTTGGGCCTCGCCTTCGCTCGAGCTCCCTGCCTTGGGATGATCACGAAGCGCGAGTCGGTCGCCGGCGCTGGGTTTCCTTGAGGATGCCTGGGGCTCCTCAACTTCGAGCGCGGGCGGCAGCGGGTTGGGACCCTCGTCGTCCAAGGGAGGCACGGGCGGATCGTGTGCTGTCCTGGGCGAAAGGACGGGCTCGATCGGCTCGGCCGACTCCCGGGCTTTCTTCTGGCGGGCACGCCGTGCCTCGGCGTCGCGCCGGCTCCAGCTCGCCCGGATCGAACCATCCCCCCCCTGCTCCGTTCGGTCGGCTCTCGCCTCCGCGGCGGGGGGCGTATCCTCGTCGTTGAGCGCGGGGGTTCGGCCGCCGACCCGCTCCCCATCGGCGGATTCTTCATCCTCGACGCGAGAGATCGGCTCAACCCGCGCCCGAGCCGGCTGGATCGCCCCCGCGGCCGTCGCATCCCCAGGCGGCGCAAGCGTGATTCGAATCCCGGTCCCAGGCGCGTCGGCACGCGCACGGCCGCTCAAGGTGAGGTCCGCGTCTCGCTGTTCGGCGATGAGCGTGTACGACATACCCGGGCGCAGGTCGTGGATGGTGAAGGCCCCCGAGCGATCGGTGGTCGTGGCTCGGTCCTTTCCACCTGGCTCGCCAGCGATCGCCAGCCGAACCCGAACACCGGCCGCGGGGCGCCCGTCCTCGTCATACACCCGGCCCGAGATCCGCGAGCCCGCCCGATCCGAGGCATTGGAGGGCTCAACCGACGCCTGCCGCGACGAACCCGGCTCGCCCGAAACAACACGAACCGGCTTGTCTCCCACCGAGACGTCGGTGTGCAAGCCGCCAGGCGAGGTCCATCGTGGACCGCCGGTCTGGGTACATCCGGTACAAACCACCACCGCCGCCAGGAGGCGATGACTCAACGTGGGTACGCGCATGGCGCGAAAACCTCCTCCTGATCGACGTGTCGCGGCGTGACTCGCGCGGGCGCACAGAAGCCCTCAACCGATCATCCTGATCGATCCCGCATCGCCGAGATGCTCATCAAGTCGTTCGCTCGCCGCCGGCGCGGTCGCTTACCGCGAATGCCGCATCGGTGTCTATCGACCACCACGCCCCATGACTTGAGGAGATTCCGGAAAAAGCACGACCCGCGGCAGCCAACCCCCTCAGTTCCAACGCGCCAGCTCGCGCTGCAGGGAACCAACAATGCGCGCGACCTCCCCGGCGGGAACCCCGGCAGGCACGAGCCGAAGAGCCTCCTGGAGCGCTTCCATCCCCTCCGCGAGTAAGCCCAACCGTACGCACAATACGCCCAGATCACGCAGTTCGCCCCAATGATCGGGATTGAGAGCCGCGAGCCGCCGCTGGACAGTCAGGAGCGAGCCGAGATCCTCGTCGCGAGAGTAGATCGCTCTGAGATTGCGGAGCATGCGTGAGATCAAGGTTGCAACGTCGCAGGGGGCGGTCATTTCGGGGGAGAGCACGAGCGGTTTCCGAGCGAGCAGCGAGAGGCGTTCCCGACAGCGCTCGGGGTCAAGGACAGCGCCTGAGTGAAAGGCATCGATAAACCAGGGAGAGCCTTCGTCCTCGACGCGGAGCATGAAGTGCATGGGGAGGTTGGCCCCATCGATATCAAGGCCCAACTGGCGACCGATCGATTGATAGACGATGGCGAGACTGATGGGGATGCCAAGCTTGCGATCCAGGACATCGTTCAGGAAACTGTTGCGTGGGTCGTCATATTCGTCGACGTTGCCCTGAAAATCCTCCTCGACATAGAGCACCCAGTTGATCTGAGCCAGGACGTCGCGAACACTCGCCGAGGGCCGACAGCGGACGCGGACGCGATCGGCGAGCGCTTCGATCTGGTCGAGATACGACTCGACGTCGAGACTGGCGTACTGGTCGGAGGCGATCTCAAGGGCCACCCGCGCGATGGAGATCTCGGCCTCCCCGGCGATCAGACGCTCGAACTCGGGACTCTTGGGCACTCGTGATTTCACGCCAAGGAACTCCAGGGGGGGCTAGCGAATCCCTCCTGCATGGGGAAATCGCGACCATCGGTCCGTCGTCGTTTCCGGTAGCTTGGTGACCAACGATTCCTTGCTTCGATCCCTTGACCGATTCCGTTACGCTAAAGTGATTGTGCTCGGCCTCCAAGCCCCCGGTCAAGGCGAGCGCGAAGACCGCGCTCGACCGCGCGAGCCAAATCCAGGAGACGGGATTCGAGTCGGTTACCATGATGACATCGCTACCGGGCGAAAAACGCGTCCGCCGGCGCGGCTTTCCCTGGGGGGCCGGAAGTCGACCGTTGAGCGCCGCGGGAGGGGACATGATCAAGAAGGTCGAGGTTGAGCACTTCAAGCGATTCCAGAAAGAGGAATTCCTCCTTGAGGACGCCGTCGTCCTCGCTGGCCCAAATAATAGCGGAAAGACGACCCTGATCCAGGCGATCGTGACCTGGTCCACCACCCTCGAGCGATGGCGGATGGGCAAGGGACAATCCAGGTTGGGCCGCGAGGGTGGCGGAAGAAGCACCCCAGCCCTCCGCGCCGGCCAACCGGTCACGCGCAAGGATTTCGTCGCGCTCCCGCTCCGGGAATTCGGCCTCTTGTGGAATCAAACGAAAACGGGACTCACGCGGGCCGAGCGCAAGCCCGACCAAAAGCCCGGCGAGCCCCGTCTGATCCAACTGACGGTTCACGGCACGCAAGGTCTCACCGAGGAGTCTCCCTGGCAATTGACCATGGAACTCCGTTATCAGAGCCCTGAACAGATTTACGTGAAACCCGTGGGCCTCGAGAACGGTCGGATTCCCGACCAGGCCGAGCGGTTGCTCGTGGTCCATTGCCCTCCCTTTTCCGGCATCGGAGCCGAGGAAAAGCGCATGGACCGGGGTGCTCAACAGCTCGAGATCGGACGGGGCAAACCAGGAGATGTCCTACGGAATCTGCTGCTCGAGGTTTCCGAGGGGGAAGATCAGTGGGAAAGCCTGGTCGAGTCGGTCCAGGAGCTGTTTCGGGTCACTCTGATCAAACCCGATTACGACCCGACGCTCCCCTTTATCTTGTGCGAATACAGAGCGGGCGTCGACGTCCACCGCGGTGGAGTACGCTACGACATCGCGTCTGGAGGAAGCGGTTTCCACCAGGTCCTCTTGTTGCTTTCCTTACTCCACGCGCGCCCCGCGTCGGTGCTCTTGCTCGACGAACCGGACGCCCATCTCCACGTGATCCTTCAGCGGCGAATCCACCAGCGTTTGCGAGACATCGCGATCCGGAGGTCTTGCCAGCTCATTATCGCCACGCATTCAGAAGTGCTGCTCGACGCGACATCCCCCTCCAAGATCGTCTCCTTCCTGGGCAAGCCGCACCGTCTTGTTGGCGACTCGGAGCGCGACCGGGTCCGCGAGGCGATGGCACGCTTGACGACGCTCGACCTTTTACTGGCGGAGCGGGATCGAGCCATTCTTTATTGCGAGGGCCAATCCGATTTCGCGATCCTGGAGGCCTGGGCCGACGCGCTTGATCACCCGGCCAAGCGATTTTTCGCATCGCCATTCTTTCACTCGAATGTTGGACGCAATCCCAGGGAGGCGAGGGGCCACCTCTTCGCGCTCAAGGCCGTCGTTCCCGACATACGTGGTTTGTTGATCCTCGACGGCGACAACCGCAAGCTGCCGGACCATGACATCGCAAGCGAGGGGCTGTCGATCGCGAGATGGCGTCGTTACGAAATCGAGAACTACCTCATCGTTCCCGCGGCCATCGAACGGCTCCTGACAAGCGATCCTCCCGATCACTTCTCCAACTCGCAAGCGAAAGCGGCGATCGACTACCTGAAAACCCAATTCCCGCCCGCTTTTCTTCAGGACCCGCTCTCCGACGAATATGAAATCGCCCTCGAAGTCCCCGCGTCCAAGCGGATCCTTCCCCAGATGTTCAAGGCGGCGGGGCGAATGATGGAAAAGAGCGATTTCTTTCACGTCGCCAGGGTCATGAAGCCCTCCGAGATCCATCCCGACGTGAAGGCCATGCTGGACCTGGTCGCGACCCTCGCCACGTCGGAGTGACAGGAATCGCGGCCGGGCGCGGGCGATGCCGCGATTCTCGGTCGGGAATTGCTCGATTTCAAATCCCGAGCCGGTTAATCTAGTACGCTCGCGAGGTTGTGAACCGCCTCGTCCTCACCGATCCGACGAAAAAACTGGACGCCCGAGGAGCCCCCGCCGTGCCGCGCATGCTTTTGAATCTGGTCGTGATCAACTCGTTGGTGGGCCTAGCCTGCACGGCGCGTGGCGACGATTCGCTCGTAACGGTCGCGGAGCGGAGCGGCTACAAGGCGACAGCCCGCTATGACGAGGTCGCCGCCTGGTGCCGCGCCTTCGCCAAGGCCTGCCCGAACGCGCGAATGAGCGAGCTCGCGGTTTCGTCGGAAGGGCGATCGATCCCGCTCCTGATCGTCGCCGACCCCCCGGTGAAGACGGCCGAGGAAGCCCGGGCCTCCGGCAAGCTCGTCTGCCTGATCATCGGCAATATCCACGCGGGCGAGGTCTGCGGCAAGGAAGCCCTCCCCATGTTGCTCCGCGACGAATTCGCCGGTACCCACCCTCCGCTGCTCAAGGACCTGATCCTCGCCGTCGCCCCGATCTATAACGCCGACGGCAATGAAAAAGTCTCCAAGACCAATCGCCCCGGCCAGGTCGGGCCCGAGGAGGGGATGGGCCAGCGAGCCAATGGCCGTGGGCTCGACCTCAATCGCGATTTCATCAAGCTCGAGGCGCCGGAGACTCGCGGACTCGTCCGGTTCCTGAACGACTGGAACCCCCATCTCTTCATCGACACCCACACCACCAACGGATCGCACCATCGCTATACCGTCACCTACGAGGGACCCAAAAGCCCCACCGGCGATCCACGAATCGTCGAATTCATGCGCCAGACGTTCTTTCCCCAACTGGGGGCGGCGTTTGAAAAGGAGACCGGGCTCAAGGCATTCTATTACGGCAATTTCAACCGCGACCACACCACCTGGACCACCTACCCGGCCGAGGCGCGGTACGGCACCACGTACTTTGGCCTGCGGAATCGGCTGTCGGTTCTTTCGGAGGCGTATTCCTACGCTCCCTACAAAACCCGCGTGTTGGCGACCCGCGACTTTGTCAAGGAATGCCTGAAGCTCGCGGTCGCCCGCAAGTCCGAGATCGTGAAGTTACTGGACTCGGCCGGTTCGCGGTCGACCCCGGCCCGTCGCGCGGCCGGGGGACCGGCCGTCGAGGTCGCGTTGCGATCCAAGATGATCTCCGCGCCCGGAAAGGCGAATCTGTTGGGCTACGTCGAGCGTGAGATCAACGGCCATCGCGAGCGAACCGACGAGGCCAGGGATTACTCCGTCGACCTGGTCAACCAGTTCGGCGTCACCCTGAAGCGTGAGCGCCCATTCGCCTATCTGATCCCCGCCGAGTTTTCGCTAGCGGTCGAGGCCGTCAAGCGGCACGGACTCGCGGTCGAGGAACTGCGGGAAGACATCCTGCTCGAGGTCGAGGTCGATAAGGTCGACGCGATCGAGCACGGCCGTAAGTTCGAGGGGCACCAGACGACCACGCTCGCGACGACCGCGCGCAAGGAATCACGAGTGATCAAGGCCGGCACCCTCTTGGTTCGAGCCGCCCAATCGACGGGGACGCTCGCCTCGTACCTGCTCGAGCCCCAGTCGGAGGACGGGCTGGCGACGTGGAATCTGTTTGACCAGGGGCTCGCGGTCGGGGGCGATTACCCGGTCGTCCGGCTGCTCGCGCCGGCGACAATCCTGACCACGGCCGCCGACGTGCTTCCCGAGGCCCGACCCGCCCCACGTCCGATCACCTTCGCCATGGCCAACGGCCGCGGAGGCCGTGGCTTTCGCGGCATGAGGACCAACTGGCTCGACCACGACCACTGGCTGGCGGATCGCGGAGGCCAGCTTGTGAGGATCGAGGCCGCCACCGGCAAGGCCGAGCCTTTTTTCGACCCCCAGCGGGTCGCGGCGGCGATCGCCAGGGTCCCTGGCATCGACCTGGAGGCCGCCCAGGAGGCCGTCCGTGAAACCACCAACCCGTTCCATCGGACGACGTTCGAGATCGACCCGGCCTATCACGGGTTTTTATTTGAACATGACCAGGATCTGTTTTACGCGACCTTCGACGGCAAGACGGCGGTTCGGCTGACCAACCACCCCGGCCCCGAGCAATGGCCCCAGTTCAGCCCCGACCTCAAGAAGGTCGCTTTCGTGAGGGATTACGACCTCTACACGGTCGACCTCGCGACCCACGCCGAGCACCGCCTGACCACCGGCGGCCGCGAGGACTTTCGCCACGGCCACGCCGACTGGGTCTATTTCGAGGAGATCTTTAACCGCCGATGGCCCGCCTTCTGGTGGAGTCCCGACTCGAAAAAACTGGCGTTCCTCGAGTTCGACGCCTCGGGCGTCCCCGTTCACACCGTCCTCGACGACACCGAGACCCCGCGCAGGGTCGAGCAAACCCGTTACCCCCGAGCTGGCGAAACCAATCCCCGAGTGCGATTGGGAATCGTGCCGGCCAATGGTGGCCCGATCTCATGGGCCGACCTGGCGGGCTACACGCCCGACGCGTTCTTGATCAGCGAGGTCGGCTGGTTCGCCGACTCACACGCCGCCTACTGTTACGCCCAGGACCGCGCCCAGACCTGGCTCGACCTGCTCTCGATCACCCCCTCGGGCGATAAAGCCCCGGTCACGCGCCTCTTTCGCGATAAAACCAAGGCCTGGATCGAAAGCCCCGGGCCCCTTCACCCGTACCGGGATAACGGGTTTCTCTGGCTCTCCGAGCGCGATGGCTATAAACACATCTACGAATACGCATCCGACGGCTCGCTCAAGGGCCAGCTCACCTCCGGACCCTATGAGGTCCGAGCGATCGAGCGAGTCAATCCCGGCACGGGACTCATCTATTTCACGGCGACCAAGGACGACCCCACGGGGGGGAATTTCTATCGGATGAAGCCGGGTGGTCCGATCGAGCGCTTGACCCCGGCGGCCGGCTCGCACTCGGTCTCGATGAGCCCTGACGAATCGTATTTCATCGACGACTATTCCGATGTCGCGACGCCTCCCAGGAAGGACCTGCGTGGCGGCGGGGGCAAGTTGGTTCGGGTGCTCGATTCCAACCCTTCACACGAGCTCAAGCGGCTCAAGTTTGGCCCTCGGGAGCGAATCAAGATCCCGGCCGGCGACGGTTTTCCCCTCGAGGCCGAGCTGATTCTGCCGCCGGATCTCGACCCCGCCAAGAAGCACCCCGTCTGGTTCATGACCTACGCCGGCCCCCACGCGCCGACGGTTTCGGATTCGTGGAACGGCGGGCGGATGTGGGACCAGGCGCTCGCGAGCGAGGGTTTCATCGTGTTTCGCATGGACCCCCGGGGCGCCAGCGGCAAGGGAGCCGTGTCGGCCTGGACGGGCTACAAGAAGCTGGGCGTTCACGAGCTCGAGGACATCACCGCGGCGATCGAATGGCTCAAGCGAAAGCCGTACGTCGATGGCGCTCGCATCGGCATGGCGGGGCATAGCTATGGCGGCTACATCACGTCGTTCGCGATGACCCATTCCAAACTCTTCGCCGCCGGAATCGCAG
>JAKBAP010000252.1 GCA_021808995.1 Planctomycetota bacterium
GGAGGAAACCTCTCGGTCCTAGCCATCTCCCCGGACGCGCGCCCCTTTCCCGCGACGCTCGCGATGGCCTGGAGTTTTCGGGCGATCGAGTCCTGATTGTTCTCGGGGTTTTGGGATCGCGACATGAAAGAATCTCCCTCAAGGTTTCCCTGGACTATTCTTGGAATCCGCTTATTTCCCCCCCGCCGCGCCCGTGGCGGGGTCGTCGAACCGAACCAAGGCCGGCTCGACCAGGCTGTTGTCATGGACCAGGACGCCACGCGGGCCGACGAAAAACGTCGCGATCCCGGCGATGTCCAGATTCAGGCTGGGGCCGTCGTTGGGCACGTCGACCGCCATGACCTGGGCACTCCCGCCGACGACCCGCAGGCGATCGCCGGGCTTGACGTCGGGGACCATCGTCCAGCCCGCGCCGACCTTCCACACCCGCGTGAGACGGCTCGCCAGCAAGACCTGCTTATCGTCGAGCGTGATCCGCTGAAGCTTGCTCTTACCATGACGCGAGACCGCCATCACGGGCTCGTACGCCAGCCGACCCGTCGCCACGTCTTGCGTGAGGACCAGGTCGCCAAGCTGGATCGAATCGATCGGCCGAAAGCCCAGGATGGTCCGCACGACCGTGCCGCCGGCGACGTAGCTCTGGGTGATCGGCTCCGCGCGCGGCTGGTCGGCCGCCTGAACATTGGCGTTGGCCAGTGACGCCGCCTTGTCGAGGTCTTTCAGGTAGCCCTGCTGGACGCTCCACCACGCGCGCCAGGTCGCCGGCGCGACGCCGAAATCCTTCCCCGTGGTCGGCCGCAGCGCTGAAAGCGCTCGCTCGTCGATTTCCTTGATCCGGGCGTTGGTGCTTTCCAACGTCTGGACGTCGCTCGCGAGCTTTTGCTGGAGCCGCTGATTGGCGATCGCGAGATTCTGGGCGACCGCGACGCCGATCTCGTAATCCTGCTCGGCCGCCACGGCCATGGTCTGAAACGCGAGCTGGTCGATGGAGTTCTGATTGTTGTTCTGATTTCGCCCGCCAGGCAAAGCGCCCGGCCCGCCCGCGGGGGCGAAGGTCACCGACCCGGGATTCATCGCGGCCGACGCCATGATCATGTTATTGAGGCTAAACGGGTTAAAGGGGACCTGGTTGGTGAAATATCGGGGCAATTGCGACGGATCGACCATCGGAGGCTGATAGTCAAACTCGATGTCCTTCTTGTCTTGCTTGATGATGATCTTGGCGGCCGATCCGGGCCCATTCATCGGACGGAGCTCATAATCGATCGGCTTTTTGAGGAGCGAAATTAGCTTTCCGACGAAATCGCGGGGATCGCGATCGACCAGTGCGTCGATGGCGGCCGCGCGGACGGCTGGCCTGGGGTTGAACACCGCCAGCGAGGCCAGGGCGTTCGAGGCCGTCGGGCCGTCAATCTCGCCGAGCCGCTCGACCGCGGCGAGCTGCGCCCGCTCGCTCCCTTTCATGAAGATCGACCAGATCATCGGGACCGCGTGGGGGTCGGTGATTTGTTTCAGGGATTCCTCGGCCTTGGAGCTTTTATTGGGGTCGCGGCCATCCAGGCCATCGCGGATTCTGGCCAGTTTCCTGGCCCAATCGCGGTCGACCTTGCGTTGATGTTCCTGGCCGTGCTTGGCGGCGGCGATTTCCTCGGGCTTGGCCCAGCGCCCGGCGACCTTCTTGTATCCGAGCCGCTTCCAGACGCTCTCGCGCGCGGAGTCCAGGCGCAAGACCGTCAGGTAATGGGCGACGGCCCGGGATTTGAGCCCCTTGGAATCGCACCAGGCGGCCAGGGCCAACTGGGAGTCGGGCGTTTCGACGGAATCGCGGCGGCGGGCGTCGTATTCGTTCAAAAGAGCCCGCTGGCCGGCGTCGGACGCGATCCGTCCGGCGATGGCCTCCGGCGTTCGCCATTCGCCCTGGTCCATCACCCGCCCCAGCAGGCCCCACGCCCGATCGTCGCGGGGATCGAGGGCGATTGCCTTCTCGAGGTGCGCGGTCCACCCCGCTTGGTCACCCGAACGCTCGCACTCGAGGGCACGCTTGATCTCGGCCGTCGCGCTCGTGGATGCCGAGGTCTCGCCCTCGCGACCCTTGGCCGCGGGTCCCGTCGCCTGCGCGAACACCGCGAAACTACCGAGGAGAATCACGCTAAGCATCGGTGGGCGTCCTCTCTCGTGATCCAGTTGGTTTCCAGACAATGCTTCATTATTCCCCAAATCGGGCGGCCGTGAAAGATCCATGCGGGCATGGGCGAGGAATAGGGCGACTCAATTGATTGCGACCTGATGATCGAAGGCGTTATGATCAGAGGCGATGGGTCACGATCCCGGGCTGTCGGCGGGTGGGGTGGTCGACGCCTTGTCATAATAATTAGCAGGCGCGGGCGAATGGGATGCTGAGGAGGTATCCTAACGATGTCTTATGGCGGTACACCCGATCCCACTGGTATTCAGGTGACGTTTCTCGACCAGACCGGGGCCAAGTCGGTCAAGGCGGTCATTGCGTTCACGGTGCCGGTCAGCCGGATCATTCCGAATATCATCACGAAGATGAACCTGCCCGCGACCAGCCCCGACGGCCAACCGATGAGCTACGCTCTCGACCACAAGGAGGGGGGGCGAAGATTGCTCGAAAGCATCACCCTCCCCGAGGCCGGCGTCGAGAACGGGGACCATCTCATCGTGTATCCCGAGGTCGTGGCGGGATCGATTGATCGTCGGGTAACGCGCCGATCGAGCGTGAGCTCCACTCGCGCCGATCATCGCTCGTAACCCTCTTCTGGCCCTCTGGAAACCTCTGTCACACGATCATGTATCAATCTCCGCGGACCCGACGGCTTCGATCCGACCTGTCGGCGCTGGAACGGCTCCGCTCGGAAAGCTCGGTCTTCCAGTTCGCGGCCAAGGGAGACCCGGTCGAGCAATACCTGGTCACGTTTCGGGGCAAGAGCCTCTGGCTGGATCAGGGACAAATCAAGACCCTCGAACTGCACCGGGTCGAGATCAAGCTCGGCTCGTCCTATCCCAGGACGATCCCCGAGCTGCGCTGGGTGACCCCAATCCACCATCCGAACATCTCCGAAATCGGCATGATCTGCATGGGCGGATACGGCACCAACTGGGCCCCGAGCGTCCAGCTCGACGAGCTCTGTACCATGCTCTGGGACATGGCGCGATATCATAATTACGATATCCGAAGCCCCTACAATCGCGAGGCCGCCCTCTGGGCCGCGAGACAATCGACCTTCCGGTTTCCACTCGACACCAGGCCGCTACGCGACCTGCGGGTCGCGCTTGGGCGAATCGACCACGTGACCGCGGCCGGCCCCCGCGCGAGCCATGACGGTTCCCCCCTCGCGATCGAGGAGTCCCCGTGGACTCAGGCCGCGAGCAGGGCGCGCGAACTCCTTCGCGGGATTGGCCGTGGAACCCGCGGACGCCAGCTCCCGGACTCGCCCGCGCTCGCCGAGTACGCCCTGGCGGAACAGGCCTGCGACCCGCCAATCCTCGAACTCACCGCCGACGACGAGCCGCGATCACCGACCGCGAGCGCTCGCTCGAGCGATTCCGAGATTGTCTTCCTGGAATAACGCCGCCCGACGGAGATTCCATGCGCGGAACGCCCGACCCGTCCCCCACCCGCCAGGCGGGTGACGACACACTCTATCTCAAGGACGACGACCGCTATTCAAGCCTGCGCCTGATCTCGTGGTGGCGGCAAGAACGGCTCCAGGCCGCGCGGATCCTGGTCGTGGGGGCCGGCGCGCTGGGCAACGAGGTCGTCAAGAACCTCACCCTGCTCGGGGTGGGGACGATCTACCTGGTTGATTTCGACCACGTGGAATCCTCGAATCTGTCTCGCTCGATCTTTTTCCGAGAGTCCGACGCCGGCAAGCCCAAGGCCACGGCGATGGCCACGCGCGCTCGCGAGCTCAATCCCGACGTCCAGGTGATTCCCATCGATGGCGACGTGATCCTGGACGTGGGGCTGGGCCTCTTCGCCTTGGTCGATCTGGTGATCGGCTGCCTCGATAATCGCGAGGCCAGGCTCTGGGTCAATCGCCAGTGCTGGAAGATCGGCAAGCCCTGGATCGACGCGGGTATCCAGGAGATTCAAGGGGTGGTCAAGATCTTCATCCCGCCCGATTCCGCGTGTTACGAATGCGCGATGACCGCGCGGGATTATCAGTTGCTCAATCTTCGATATTCCTGCCCGCTCCTGCCGCGTGACGAGATCCAGGGGGGGAAGACCCCGACCGCGCCGACGATCGCGTCGATGATGGCGGCTCTTCAGGTTCAGGAGGCCCTCAAGCTCTTGCATGGGCTCCCGGTCGCGGCCGGGTCGGCGCACGTGTATAACGGGGTCGGCAACCAGTTTTACACGACCAAGCTCCCGTTTCGCGAGGATTGCCTCTCGCATGAGACCTACCCCCCGCCCCATGAGCTCGATCTCGACTCAAGCGCGACCGTGGATGATCTGTTTGAGAAGGCTCGGAGGTGGCTTTCGGGGCCCCAGCGCTTGATCCTGGACCGAGAGCTCGTCTTGGCCTTTTTTTGCAAGGGCTGCGATCGCCGCCGAGAGGTTTCGCGAACGCGGCGGCGGGTCCAGGCGAGCGAGGCGGTCTGCCCCGATTGTGGGCGCGACTCACTCCCGGAATTCGCAAGCACCATCCACGAAGGGACCCCTCTGGCGGCGTTGCCCCTTTCACGGGTTGGAATCCCCCCCTACGATATCGTGCGAGTCGACGGCGGCGGCGAGTCGGGCTTTTTTCTGCTGGGCGGCGATCGCGATCGCTTCGCGAGCCCGGGACGGACAACGTGAGCGGCGACGAGATCACCTTTGGCGAGATCCGGCTCCGCGAGCCCCTGCGCAAGAGCCCCCCCAGCCACGACCCACGGCTCGCATGCCTCGCCTGCGACGCCCCCACGAACGACGACCTCCCCATCTTTCTCGACTACCAGGCCGCCCTCGCCATCGAACGCCACGCCGCAAGGGATGTCTCCGTCGAGCTCGGGGGGGTCTTGCTCGGAAAGGAATGCGTCGACCCCGCCACCGAACGCCCCTATCTCATGATCACGAACGCCCTCGAGGCCGCCCATTACCAAAACAGCCAGGCCAGCTTCACCTATACCCACGACTCGTGGGAGGCCATCACCCGCGACCGCGACCGCCTGTTTCCCGATTCCGACATCGTCGGCTGGTATCATACCCACCCCAATTTCGGGATCTTCCTCTCGAATCACGATCTGTTCATCCACCACCATTTTTTCTCCCAGCCGCTCCAGGTCGCCTACGTCGTCGACCCCATCAACCAAACCCGGGGCTTTTTCCAGTGGAAGGGCGAGGACGTCGCCGCGGTAAGTGGATTTCATCTGACCGCCGATCGCCACCTTCGGCGGGCGCTCGCCCAGGCCGCCGACCAGCTCGAGCGAATTCCCCCGCCCGATACCCCTTCGACCCGACTCGAAACGGAGCTGATCAAGATGCTCACGCGAAGCGAACACCAGACGCGAACCATCCGGGTCGAAACCCTCACGACGGCACTGGCGGCGGGAACCCTCGGCGCGATCGCGGGCGCGCTCTTGATCGCGATGGCCTTCTGGCTGGGCCGAATCTCCGAACGCGTGCAAGAGCAAGGGCACGCACTGGCCCCACTGGCCGCAACCGTCGAACAACTCGCCGACGGCCAGCGACTCGCCATGGACGTCCTGCGCGACCAGCTCGAGCAAGATCCCAAGTCGTTCACCAAACGCTACGCCGACCTGGCTCGCCAGCGCGATCAGGCCAGGCTAGGCCTGGAACGCCAAGGCGAAATCAGCGAAACCCTGGCCGACAAGGCGAAACAACTCGAGACTCGCCTGGCCGAGCTCACCGGCAAGCACGCGACCGCCGTTGGACAACTCGAGGAATCGGCCAAGGCCAATCAAGACCGGGCCGCCCTCATGACCCAGTTGGAAGAGCTCCAAGAGCAAGTCGCGAGCCAGCGGAAACAGCTCGACGAGATCGCTCCCTGGCTCGAAACCGATCCTGGCAAGGCCGCCACCGCCCTCCAGCGCGAACTGAATCACACCCGACAGGCCGCCTACATCGGCTGGGGCGCGGTCGTCCTTCT
Organism: Planctomycetota bacterium; assembly: GCA_021808995.1. GTDB lineage: Bacteria > Planctomycetota > Planctomycetia > Isosphaerales > Isosphaeraceae > JAKBAP01. The sequence goes on from JAKBAP010000252.1 coordinate 6,114, forward strand.
CTCGGTGGGCATTGTCGGGCTCCTCGCTCGCGCCCGGTCGGAAGACCAACCCAGCCTCGACACCCGACCGCGAAATCCTTCCCGAGGACAATGATTCATGAACAGTGCGATCTCGATACGAATCATCGTTATATTCGTTGCCATCATCCTCTCCGGGCTCGCGAGCCCAGCGGGCACGACGATCGCGGCCGCGGGAACAACCGGCCAGACCAACCAGGGAAACGCCTCCCCCGTGGCGGCGAGCCGCGTCGAAGTCCCCGAGCCGACGCCGCTCGCCCTCCAATACCGCCGAACCGGTGATTGGATCTGGATCTTCAACCAAGCCTGGGCCATCCTGCTGCCCGGCACGATCGCGTTCCTGGGATTCTCCGCCCGCCTACGCGATCTTGCGAGTCGCGCTGCCCGGGGGCGATGGGCACTCACGATCGGGCTCTACGTCGTCATCTATTCAGCGCTCGTCTTCGTGGTCGATCTCCCCATCGCGTACTACGAGGGGTTCATTCGCCAGCACGCCTACGGACTCTCCAACCAATCCCTCTCGAAGTGGCTCCACAACCGCCTGGTCGGAATCTCCGTCAGCACGATTGTTTCGGTTTTGCTCGCGACCCTTGCTTATGGGCTGCTCGCGAAAAGCCCCAGGAGATGGTGGCTCTATCTCGGGCTCGCGAGCGTCCCCTTGCTCGCGATCGGCATGCTGATCCAACCCATCTGGATCGACCCCTTGCTCAACACCTACGGCCCGATGAAAAACCACGAGCTCGAGCGGTCGATCCTCGACCTAGCCGGGCGCGCGGGCATCGAGGGGAGCCGCGTTCTCGAAGTCGACAAGAGCGTCGACACCACGACCATCAACGCCTACGTGACCGGGGTCTGGAACACCAAGCGAATCGTGCTCTGGGACACCCTGATCGCCAAGCTCGAACCGGCCCAGGTGCTCTTCGTCATGGGGCACGAAATGGGTCATTACGTCCTGGGGCACGTGATCCGAACCATCTGCCTGACACCACTGGTCGTGATCCCCGCCCTGTTTTTCGTGGACTGGTGGGGACGCCGCCTGATCGCCAGGCACGGCCGAGGATTCGGCTTCGATCGCTTGTCGGACGTGGCCTCGCTGCCCCTGTTGATGATGATGATCGAGATCGCCTCGCTCGTCCTGAGCCCGGCCGCCCTCGCCTATAGCCGAGCCCAGGAACACGAGGCCGACCGCTTCGCGCTCGAGCTGACCCACGACAACCACGCGGCCGCGACCGGCTTTCTCAAGATGCAGACCGAAAACCTGGGCATTCCCCGACCCGGAATCGTGTTCACCCTGTTCCGCGCCAGCCACCCCAGCCTCGGTGATCGGATCGACTTTTGCAACGATTATCACCCGTGGTCCGATCCGCCTCGCTGATCGAATGGTCTCGGAAACCCCGCGATGGATCGCTCTCAAGGCCAGACCGCCATCCAAACCCGAAAACCATCAACCACGGAAAACAGCGATCACACCGAATCGGATTCGATCAGCATGGGATGGGCGGAACGCGGGCTCCGCTTACTTCCGTGTCATCGGTGGTTTCCCGAGTTCACATCCCGGGAAAC
>JAKBAP010000253.1:0-5397 GCA_021808995.1 Planctomycetota bacterium
CTGGCGCTCTGGACGAGCGTGGTGCTGGCGGCCTCGTTCGCGGCGGGTTTCGCGTGGGTTCATCATGGGCTCAAGGGGATTCTGGAAGCGCGCAACGACGCGTTTCTCGAGCGCAAGGCCGCCGAGTTGTTGGCGGGCGCGGACGAGGCCAGCTCGGGGGTGGGCCAGGAGCTCGAGGCCGAGATCGACCGCGAGGTTCTGGCCTATGAGGCCGATGGTCTGGTCGTGGTCTTGCGAGCTCCTGGGCGGACCTTGGTTCGTCCACGAACCGGGGCGGCCCTGGCTCTTGAGAGGGTCCGGGTCGATTCCAACCAGCCTCTCGAGTTGGTGCTGGGGGATGGTTCCGGGCTCTATCGGGTGCTCGCGGTGGAATCACGCGGTGGCGGGACGCGGCTCGTCCTGGGGATCTCGCTCGTGGAGACGCGCGCGACGCTGGCGGCCTTTGACCGCCGGGTCGCGGGGGGGTCGCTCGCGTTTTTGGCGATCGCGGCGGCGGGGGGCTTTTTCCTGGCTCGGCAGGCGCTAAAGCCGGTGGCCGAGAGTGTTCGGACGGCCCGTCGGCTTGATCCCGAACAGCTCACGGAGCGGCTACCGCGGACCGGGTCGGGGGACGAGCTCGATGAGTTGGCGGGGACGATTAACGATCTTCTGGATCGGCTGGCGGCCTATCATCGGCAGGTCATTCGGTTCACGGCCGACGCCTCGCACGAGCTGCGGGGACCGCTGGCGGCGATGCGCGCGGCGGTCGACGTCGCCCTGAGAAAGCCGCGTGAAACCGAGGAATACCGCGACACGCTGGCCTCGCTGGGCGAGCAATGCGAACGTCTGACCGCGCTGGTCGGCGGGCTCTTACTGCTGGCCAGGGCCGACGCGGGAGAGGTGCCAATCGCCCGCCAACCGGTCGACCTGGCCGCGATAACCCGGGAAATCTCCGAGGTGTTTGAACCGCTCGCCGAGGAGCGCGGGGTCAGGCTCGAGGCGGCGTGCTCAACCGTGACGGAGATCATGGGCGACCCGTCCCGACTGCGGCAACTGGCGACCAATTTGCTGGACAACGCGATCCGATTCGCGGCTCCGTCGGGATCGGTGCGAATCCGGGTTGACCACGTCGACGATCGTGTGATCCTGGAAGTCGCCGACGACGGGGCGGGCATCGCCCCTGAGCATCTGCCCCGAGTGTTTGACCGCTTTTATCAGGTCGACCCCGCGCGCTCGTCGGGTGGAGGGGGCCTGGGTCTCAGTATCTGTCAATGGATCGTGCGCGCGCATGGGGGGGTGATCTCGGTCGCCAGCGGGCTGGGGCAGGGGGCCGTTTTCACGGCGTCGTTTCCCGTGGACTATCGGGAGCGGCCAGGGCCGACCCTCGCGGGGTCCGCGCCTGGGCGGGTCGCGGGCGGGGGAGGGGCCGCGACGGCGAAATCGCTCGGCGAGGGAGATTTGCCCCGCGAGGCCGGCTCGGTCTGAAACCGAATCTTGCCCAGGATCGGCTGATCTTCCTTGGGCCCGAGTTTGACCCATTCCTCGAGATTCCTCACCGGGAGCGTGGCCAGCGCCGGCGTTCCTTGATCGGCCGACAGCACGATCCAGGAGCCCTCCTCGATCTCGAGCTGGTTGCCGACTCCTTGCCAGCGAATGCTCTCGAAGACTGGCCGGACTGGCTGGGGCGTCTTGACCAGGGGCGAAAACGCAAGGAGTGCCCGCGCCCGGATGGCGCAGTGTCTGACGTTGCACTGGACGACCGAATTGGCGGTGCCCGTAACCATGTCGAGAAAGCCCGCGCCTTCGAATGTGCAGTGTTCGAAAGTCAGGAGCTGGAGTGGGGTCTTGACGTCGGCCGTCGCTCCCGAGGGGGTCTGGATCTGGACGGCCCAGCCAAACCAGTCGGACGGGGGCTGGGACGATGGGACGAACATGGACTGGGCGACCTGACAGGAAGTCTTGCCCAGCGTATGGATTTCGAGGGCGCGGTCGAATCCCTGGAACAGGCACCCCTCGACATCGAGAGCGCCTCCGTCCGAGACAATCGCGTGGCATCCCTTGGAGGGGGAGCCTTCGACCGTCATCCGTGTGTTTCGGAGCCTGACCCGACCCGCGGCCTGGATGACAGGGCTTTTCGAGGCATCGGGTGCTCCATCGCCGAGGACCTTGATCGTGAGCCCGTTGATCTCGAGCGAGACGCTTGAACCTGTCAGGAGCACGGGTTTGGTACGCCCCGCCTCGATTTCCAGGATGGGTGAGCAGCCGGCGGCCGCCCGAAGCACGAGCGGAGCCAGGCCCGAGGATAGGTTGAACGCCTGGTCGCGCGGAATTTTGAGTGGCTTGTCGTCACCGAGCTCGATCCACCAATCGCGATGACCGATCGCCGTCTTGATGGCTTCGTCGAGGGTGGTCGCGATGATTTTTCGATCCTGCTCCTCGGGCAAATCGGTCATGACGACCAGGTCGGGAGCGTGTTTGGAGAGAACCGGCTTCTGGGTGGTTTCCGCCTTTTTTGGGGTTTCCGGGTGGCTCTTTTCGGCTGGGCCGCCCGAGCGTGAAACGAGCCCCGTCCCAAGCGCGAGCATGACCGCCAGGATCGCGACGAGCCCCGTGGCGAGGGCCCAGAGCCTGGGTCCCGCGAGCCAGACGGGAAGCGTGATCTTGGGAAAAATCCAGCGAGGGTTTGCTTCTCGCTGGGTTTCGGAGATCGGCGTGACGGACCCCATGCTTGAGGGAGTCGGCCTGGCTTTCGGCCGTTGCAGTCCCTCGCTGAGCGACGGCTCGGGTCCCAGATCGACCCCGAAGGAGAATTCGGGATCGCTGTTCGAGACGGCTTCGACGGGAGCTGGGCCGGCGCGGTGTGGGAGACCGGCGTTGGCGGCTGGCGAGCGCCCTTGATCCGATGGGGCGTAGGGGCTCATGAGAGGGTTCGCCGCAACGGGGGCGTTGAGCGATTCGGGCAGGATCCGAACGGTGGCCTCCGTCGGAAGGGGCTGGATCTGGAGGCTGTGATCGCTGGCGAATTGGCTCTTCTCCTCGCCGGGGGGCGTTCCCGTCTCGGAGAAGGGTTCGAGGGCCTGGGCGACGTCGAGCGGGGTGGCGAATCGCTCGTCGGGATTCTTGCGCATCATTCGAGCCACCACCCGCGCGAGCCCGGCGGGGATGCTCGAGAGGACTTCGTCGAGCGGCTTGGGGTCGGTGGTCTGATGGGCGAAGAGTTTTTCGGGCAGGCTGGGGCCGGGAAAAGGGACCTGGCCGCTGAGCATCTGATAGAGCGAACAGCCGAGCGAATAGATGTCGCTCCGGATGTCGGCGGAATGGGAATGCCGCGCCTGCTCGGGGGCGACGTAATCAAAGGTGCCGACGGTCGCCCCTTCGCGGGTCACGTGGTCTTCATCGGCCAAGTCGATGGCCAGGCCTAGGTCGGCGAGCTTGGCGGTGCCGTCGTGGGTGACCATGATGTTGTAGGGGTTCACATCGCGGTGGATGAGCCCCTTGCGGTGGGCGTGCTCGAGCCCGAGCGCGACCTGACGGACCAGGCGAACCGCCAGGGGGGGCGGCAGGGGGCCTCCTTCGCTGATCAGCGACCCGATCGTCCGCCCCTCGATGAATTCCATCACCAGGTAATAGCGCCCGTTCGACTCGCCAAAGTCGTAGATTCGCACCAGGTTTTCATGCTGGAGCTGCGCTCCCACCCGCGCCTCTCGCTGAAACCGGGCGATTGCTCGCGGGTTGTTGATTCGCTCGGGCGAGAGAATCTTCAGCGCGACCCGCCGATTGAGCCGCGAATCGCGGGCCAGATAGACCCGCCCCATCCCCCCCTGGCCAATCATGTCCAGGAGGATGTATCGGTCGACCTTGTAGCCACTGGTTCGCCCCGCCATGAGCTGCTGCGCCTGCCAGAGGGTCAGCACTTGCGACAGTACGGCCTGCCGGGCCAGGCGACGGTCGAGGTTTTCGGCGTCGTCGCGCTTTGTCGGCGCGATCCCTTCGTAACAGGCGGTCAGCGCCTGCGCGTCCAGGAGTCCACTTTGTAGGGCCGCCCGCCAAAATCGGGATGCCTGCGGTTCAACCATGGGGCGTCCTGGTACCGAGCGGTTCGACCCTCTTGCGGCCGCCACCACATTGTGACTGTCTGGCTTCACTGTAGCAGACTTTTCAGCGCATCTCAATCGGTCTATGTACGCAAGAACATCAAAATCGATCACCCCAGGCTTAGGAGCCTGATCGCGGCGGCTTTTGGAACCGGGTCACATCGTGTCCGCGGGGCCGTTACGTTCGCGATTCCCCGAATTTCAGGGGTTCCTTCGCCTGGCTTATTCCCGTAGCGAATCTGGCGATGTTGCGTCGAGGCCACGTCGGCCGTGCCTGGGCCACATGGATCGTCACTGGGTTCGCACCCATGCGTTTATCAAGGCGGATCAGTCAGACACGGGGTCGGCTGAAAAACCAAGGGTCGCGATCGAATTCGTCATTCATTTCCGGGAGGTCTGATCACGATGGTCTGGTCTCAAATCATCTTGCCCAGGGCGGACGTCCGGTGTGGCAAGATTTTTCATCAGGATCGTGGGTCCGCGCGGGGGCAAAAGGTCGCGCTTGAGTTTTGGTACGCGGCGACCGGGATCACCCGCGAGGGCAGCCGACTGGCCGTCTATCGATGCAAGCGCTGTGGAGGGTTCCATATCGGCTGGAAGCAAAAGAGGGCCGACCGTCCTTCGAACCATCGTGGCGCTCCGGAAAATCAGCCCATCGACGCGAACGATTTCGTCGAGGATGAATTCCTGGACGAAGATGATTCCGTTGCCCCATCCTCTGGCCATGCCCTGGGATCGCCGGCTTGCTCGCACCGGCTTGGGGGCTCGGTTCGGAGTTCTCGACCCGCTCCGCCCGCGTTGCGAGCTGCCCGGTGACGGGTTAGCATGGGATCTCGACGCGGGCCGTGACCGGCCTTCCCCTGAGTCTCGACAGGTTCCTTCAACAATGGCATGGCATGAGCTCGAACACCTCGATCGAGTGGACCGACGCCACCTGGAACCCGATCCGCGGCTGCGTCAAAATCAGCCCTGGCTGTGCCCATTGTTACGCCGAGACCTTCGCCGAGCGGTTTCGCGGTGTCGCCGGCCATCCTTATGAACAGGGCTTCGACCTTCGATTCGTCCCCGACAAACTGGCCGAGCCGTTGCGATGGCGGTCGTCACGAATGATCTTCGTGAATTCGATGAGCGACCTGTTTCACGCCGACGTCCCGGACTCGTATCTTGCCAGCGTGGTCCGTGTGATGCGGCTGGCCGATTGGCATACCTATCAGGTCCTGACCAAGCGCTCGAGACGGCTGCGCGACTGGCTGCGGTCGCGTGGGGAGGACGGCGAGGCATCCTGGATCTGGTGGGGCGTGAGCGTCGAGAATCGTCGCGAGCG
>JAKBAP010000253.1:5407-7682 GCA_021808995.1 Planctomycetota bacterium
AGGGGCTGCCACGTGTCGATCACCTGCGCGAGGCACCCGCCGCCATGCGATTCCTGTCGATCGAGCCCCTGCTCGAGGATCTGGGCCCCATCAATCTCGCCGAGATCGACTGGGTGATCGTCGGTGGCGAGAGCGGCCCGGGCGCTCGACCCATGGATCCCGACTGGGTGCGGTCGATCCGCGATCAGTGCACCCTGGCGGGGGTCCCGTTTTTCTTCAAACAGTGGGGTGGGACGCGAAAAGGCAAGGCCGGGCGAGCGCTCGACGGCCGAACTCACGATGACAAACCCCCACGCCCCCCCCGACCTCCCCTGGACGACGCGACCCGAAAGGCCCTCTTAGCCCAGCTCGAAAAGGACGCGGGCACTCAGATCGAAACCAGCTCTTGACCCTCGCCCTCGACTAATGACAGCAACAGCGAGCGGTTCTTGTCGCGGGTTTCGCCGATCGCCGTCACGTAGACGGCCGGGTCGTCCTTGACGGGGCATTCGTGCTCGCAGATGCCGCAGCCGATGCATTTCTCGGCGTCGATGAAGGGCCGCTTGAGCTGAAGGGTCGCGCCCCAGCGATCGATCACCTCGACGTTGCGGGTGAAGATCGCCTTGGGACTCACCGGGCAGACCTCTTCACAGACGACGCAGCTCACGTCCATCGACCACGGCAGGCAGCGCCCGCGGTTGTAAAACGCGGTTCCGGTCTTGATCGGGCCCTTGACCTCGAACGGCCCCACGCCCAGCTTTTCCGCGATCGAGATCTCGCGGATCGCCCCCGTCGGGCAGACCTGGCTGCAGAGGGTGCAGTTGAGCTCGCACCAGCCCATCTTGGAGATCATGATGGGGGTCCAGAGCCCCTCGAGCCCGGCCTCGAGAAGGGCGGGTTGAAGCACGTTGGTGGGGCAGACCCGGATGCATTGATCGCACTTGATGCAGCGTCTCAGGAATTCGTCCTCGGCCACCGATCCTGGTGGGCGAATGACGCCTCGCTGATAGTTCTTGCGGACGCCGCCGGAGAGCCGGGTCATGGGGAAGAAGAACAGCCCGAAAAGCCCTGAGAGAAAGACGGCCCTGCGAGTCACGGCGGGGAGGGCGACCTCGCTGGCCTTGCGGGGGAGGAAGCGGAACGTGAGGGCGTCGTGGGGGCAGTCCTCGATGCAGTTCAGGCAGACGAAGCACTCGCTTTTGCGGAGGTCGGTATGAGGGTCCGATGCCCCTTCGCAGCTTTTCAGGCACAGGTCGCAGTCGGTGCAGCGCACCGGGTCGCGGTCGATCCGCCAGAGGGCGAACCGGCTGAAGACGCCCAGGAGTGCTCCCAGTGGGCAGACGACCCGGCAAAAGAAGCGTGGAATCCACCAATTGGCGACCAGAAAGCCCATGAAAATCAGCCCGACGATCCAGGCCTGCCAGTATTCGCGGGGCTCGGTATAGACGCTCTCGGTGGCCTTGTGAACGGTGGGCAAGACGCTGGTTGTCATCGAGCGGACGGTCAGCGCGATCGGATCGAGAAGCCCAATCTGGAGCGAGCTATTGGCAGGCTTGTGCATCTCGGCCGAGCGCGCGACGCCGGTCGAAACGGCCGCCAGGACCCGGGCTGGGCCCGTCTCACGCAGTTCGGCCCCGCGATAGGCCTGCCAGATCTCGCCAGGCGCGTCGATCACCGTCGGGATGATCCACAGGCTCGCCATCGCCAGCATCGCCGCCAGGATGTAATACTTGATCGCGTAAATCTTACGATAACGATTCACCTCGATCATTTGCTTGGTGTTGCGCCGATTGCCGATCCAGCCCATGAAATGGTGCAAAATCCCAAACGGACACATCCAGTTGCACCACACCCGCCCCAGCATCATCGTGATCGCGATGATCACCAGGCCCCAGACCAGGTTGCGATAAATCGTGTGGGTCGTCAGCGCCGTCGCGACAGCCACCAGCGGCGTCGCCTCGAGAAACAGCGACACCGGCCAACCTTGCAGATAACGCAGGTCGGTGATGAACAGGAAAAACAAGAAGAGGCCCAGGAAGAGCACTTCATAGGCGCGGCGAATCTTAACCATCGATCCCTCCAGAGGCGGGATTGGACTTTGAAAGATGAGGGATTTCACCACGGTCCCAAGCGTCGGCTTTCGTAAGCAGCCGTCCCAGCGGCAACACGAACCCTGGCAAAAGAGGCGTCTCGTAGCTCTGGCCTTCCGGCACGATCGTGGCGATGGGACCTTCGGAACTCGGGCGAAAGACGGTCATTTGGCGGAGGAAGCGGTCGATGACCCAGTATTCCTTGA
>JAKBAP010000254.1 GCA_021808995.1 Planctomycetota bacterium
CTTGGCCGCGGTCGACGAATCGGCCCCGCCCGCGCTCGCGGATTCACTGCTCGTCGACGAGAGCGGCATGCCTGATGAGCCCGACGCCGAGCTGGAATTCGAGCTCGAGCTTGGGCTCGAGCTCGACCCGGATGCCGAGGCGTTTTGACTCGCGGTGCTCGATCCCGAGCCGAGGATTGAGTTCAGCAAGGAATCCTGGCTGGCCTGGCTAGCCGAGCTGGCCCGCGCTTGGTTGGCGCTCGATTCCAGGGGAGGAGCGCTGGTGGGCTCGAACGCGCCATCGGCGGCTGGGGCCGTGGCCGGGGATGAGAGGCCGATCGAGCCTGGCGGGGCCGCGGCCGCGGATCCAGCCTGTGTGTTCGATCCTCCGCCCGCGCCGCCGGACTGGGAAATCGCGCTGGGATCTCCGCCGCCGGGTTTCGCGGACCGAGCCTGGGATCCGGCCGAACCTTGAGGCCCGGATGCCAGGGGCGCGGTCCCGACATCCTCCGTGTTGCCGCCCGCTCCCGATGGGGGCTGGAGATCGGGCGCGGGCGTCGTGTCCCCCACGCCGCCCAGGCCCGCCATGCCGCCAAATGGTTTGGGAGGGGGAATCGCTCCTCCGCTCGGCCCCGCCAATAAACCCGCCTGGCTCGGTGGGGTTTCCCCGGACGAGGCGAACGAGCCCGTCGGTGGAGCGCCCGCGCCGCCAGCCTTGAACGACCCACTCCCCCCCGGTGAAGGCGTACCTGATTGGGTCCCCGAGCGTGGGAAACCACCGCCGCCGGTATTCGCGGGGCCACCGAGCGGTCCCGCCGGCTCAAGGTCGGGCAAGACGCCCCCTCCCGACATCGCCGTGCTCGCCGCTAGACCCGCACCGCCGGGCATTCCCGCCCCTTGGGTTGGCGCGGGCTCGAGGGCCTGTGCCCACGGGTCGGACGCCGGCTTCGCCCCGCCGCCACGCGCTCCGCCCCCGTGATTCGGCCAGATGAAATCGTCCGGCGAGCCACCATTCGCCGCGTTGGCCAGCCTGGCGCCGCTCTCAATGGCGGGGTCGCGATGACGACCCGCTCCCGAACCCAGCCCAGTACCGACGCTCGCCGGCGACGAGGGATCGCGACTCCCGGCGATTCGGGACGCCGCCGGCGCTTTCTCAAGGGGCAGGTCCAGGGCAATGGAACCATCCCAGAGGCTGACATCGTCGTAGTCGGGAACGTCCACCGTGAGACGCTCCTCGATAAGCTCATATCCAAATGCGATCCCCAATGGCTCGAGACTGGCCCGTGCCTCGTAATAAGGCCGTACACCGCTGGGACGAACCAGGAAGACCAGATAGGGAACCACGGGCGCTCCATCCGGGCTATCGGCGGACTGGATGTGCAGGAGCTCTCGGGCGACGGCGCGAACGATCGGGCTCGACCGGGGGTGAATACGTGGCGAAAGATCGAGCGTGTTAAAGCTCTCACCCTTGGGCTGGAGCTTGGCGCCTCCGTTCGCGCATTCGATTACGATTGGCCGCCGCCAGGTGCCGTTCGCTCCCTTGTAGGGAAGCACCGAATAACCCGACCGCCGGCTCGCCTTGGATAAGGCGGCCTTGAGGGCGTCGCGCTCATGCTCGAGCACGTCGCGCTCGGCGTCGATCGCGGTCAGGCCACGCTCGAGCGACTCCGCCTGGGCGTTCAAGGTCGCGACCTGCTTCTTGACGAGCATCGTGCGCCTTTTCCAGCCGTCAGCCTCGGCGACGGCCTTGGCCCGGGCGGCCTCGAGGGCCTCGGCCCGGGCGTCGGCCTCACGCGCGGCCGCGAGCTCTTGCGCGGTCTGGCTCGACAACAATCCAACCGCCTTCGCCGTGGGATCCTCAACCGGCGGCGGGGGCTCGGGAGGGGGTTCGTGCTTGATCGGCGGCACCACCGCGACAGGGGCGGGGGCGGGGGCGGCCTTCGCTTGCAGGCTCCGACCGGGGCTCGGATCGGCGTCGACCGGAACGCGCCCCATCCGCGCCCGGACGACGAGCAAGAGCGCGCCCCCCAGGCACGCGAGGATCAGCGCCACCATCGCGCGTTCGGTCCAGATCGCCCCGCGGCCTCCTGCCATCGGCTCCGATCTCCCCGTCCTTGCATCCTCGGACACGGCACCCGCCCAGACAACCCACGCTCGTGATCACGGCCCTTGGTCAACGCCACGATCCCACGACAACCCGGAGATCATCGGTCAAACCACCGACCTCGCTTCGAACCTTCTCAAGAATTCTGGGAACCCAGGAATTCCCTCGAAAATCCCGCTTGATCGCCGGCAACGACGACAACCAAAATCGGGTGCATTCCCACGTTTGGTTCACCCAGTCCATGCATCTTTCCGCTCGGACGAGCTCGCTCGGGCGGAGAGGGTATTTGGGGGCGACTGAGGCAAATGCGGGGCTCGCGGTGATTGGGCTTCGTGGTGGGTGACGCCGCGGTCGGCGGCGCGTGCGACCATCTGGGTGGTGGAATGCCCGGCGAGCACGGGGATCAGCGCCAGCCTGCCGCCCGAGGCCTCGACCTCATCGCGGCCGACGACCTCCTCGGGCCGGTAGTCGCCCCCCTTGACGAGGACGTCGGGCCGGATCGCGGTGATCAGGTCGAGCGGGGTCTCGTCGTCAAAGATAACCACGGCGTCGACGGCCTCAAGGGCGCTTAAGACCTCGGCCCGCGCCTCCTGGGGGTTGATCGGGCGAGCGGGCCCCTTGAGCTTTCGCACGCTGGAGTCGGAATTCAGGCCGACGACCAGGTAATCGCCGAGCGCGGCCGCCTCGCGTAGGAGCCGGACGTGGCCGGGATGCAAAAGGTCAAAGCATCCATTGGTAAAGACAATCCGTTGCCCAGCCTCGCGTCTTCGGGCCGTCTCGAGCGGGACGCGTTCACGGGGCAAGAGCTTGGACCCATCGCGGCGCTGGTGATCGGCGATGTCGGCGATGATTTCCTCGCGGGTGAGGAGTGCGACCCCGAATTTCTCGACCTCGAGCCCGCCGGCGACGTTGCCCAGGGCGGCGGCCTCGTCATAATCGGCCCCCGCGGCCAGGCAGAGCCCCACGACGGCCAGAACCATGTCGCCCGCGCCGGTGATGTCGTAGACCTGGCGGGGACGCGTTGGCTTGATCTCTCCCCGACCGTCACGATGCACAAGCGCCATCCCGTCACGATCGAGCGTGACCAGGATCGCCTCAAGCCCCAGCGTCTCGACAAGCCGTTGGCCCACGACAAGCGCATCACCCGCCGAGGCGATGGTCATTCCGGTCGCGAGCTGGGCTTCGAGCCGGTTGGGCGTCATGCAGTGAACACCCTGATAGCGACTATAATCATTCGTGCGAACCGGGTCCGCGATCACGCGCCGGCCCGCCAGCCGGGCCGATTCCACGACGGCCCGTAGCAAGCTGGGCGTGCAGACCCCTTTATCATAGTCGGAAATCAGCACCACGTCCGCCCAGGCCATGGCCTCGGCCAGTTCCGAGTGAAACCACGCCTCGACCATCGCGGGGATCGGTTCGCGGGTCTCGTAGTCGACGCGGATCATCTGCTGGGGGTGGCGATCCTGGGCGCGGCCGATGTAGCGTTCCTTGAGCGTGGTGGGCCGATCCTCGAGCGTGGCCACCAGCCGGTCGTCAATGCCCTGATCGGCCAGGAGCGAGCGGACGATCCCGGCCTCATGATCGGCCCCCACCCCGCCGATCAGCCGAGTCTGTGCGCCCAAGGAGCGTAGCATCATCGCCACGCTGGCCGCGCCACCCAGCCGATGCTCGCGATGGTCGGCTCGCAACAGGGGCACGGGCGCTTCCTGGCTGATTCGCTCGGCGAACCCCCAAATATATCGGTCAAGGATCAGATCCCCGACCACCAACACGCGAGGACTGCCCAGCGATTCCACTCGCGCGATCAAATCATTCGCCATGCCGTCGTCCTCCTTGACAAGTCCCAAAGAGTACCCAGCCCCGCCAAGCCGTCAAGTCGTGATTCCTGGAGGATTTGGATTGATCGTAACCAACCTGGCCATGATTGGCCAGGACGACCCAGGCCCCTGGGGCGCGCCAACGGATTGTGGCATTCGGTCCGCGCGAAAGGTTCTTGGCGTGTCGACGGGCGAAGACTCGACGGATCGAGGGGCCTTCTCTTGACGGACCCGGACCGATCGCATGACCACGGACGTGGGTCCGTCCTTTCATACGGGACAAACGTCGTCCAACCTCGGGCGTAAGCCCGATTCCCGCCCGGAATCCCGACTCTCTGGCCCGCGGATCGAGTCGCCGCTCGCGTGGGTCCCGCTCCCAGCCAAGCGCGGTCACACGGCCCGATCGGGCTCACGCCCGAGGTTATTGGACCTGCGTCCCGTTCGGACCACGGGCTCACGTCCGTGGTCACGTTATGCGCCGACGTGGCACGCCTGGGTCGTCCCGTTCCATCGTTCGCTGGCCGATACGCCCGCGAAAATCAGAAATCCCAAATCCAAAAGCGAGCCCCTTCTGGTTATGCTGAGGGAGATACGCGACGGGGCGAGGATCATGGACCGAGGCGCTTCGAGTTTCGCGAGGGGACCCAAGAATGAATACCACCGACAACCTTACGGACCCAGAGGCGCTCACGATCGTGCTGGCCGAGGACGACCCTGGGCTGAGCGCTCTCTATGCGACGACCCTGGGATACGACGGCCACCGGGTCCATCCCGCGACCGACGGCGCTCGAGCGATCGAGTTGGTCGACGCGGTCGCCCCTGATCTTTTGATCCTGGACCTCTGGATGCCGGTCCTGAACGGGCTCGAGGTGCTTGAGTTCCTTAGGGGCCGTGGTGGGTTTCGCTTTAAGGTCGTTATCCTGTCAAACCATTCCGACGCCGACAAACGACTCGAGGGGTTCGCGCTTGGCATCGATGATTACTGGACCAAGGACCTGACCCTCATGGACCTTCGCGAGCGGGTCCGCGGACTGTCGCGGGGGATCGCCACGCCGGCACTCTACCGCCAGGGAGAGCCCTGAACCGTCGTTTCAGCCCCGTCATTCCGTGGCCCTGGGCCGAAGGAATGAATCTCCACCTCGCCGCCCAAGCATGTCTCACGATTATCAAGACCGTCTGGACTACCTCTACGGCAGGCTAAACTACGAGCGGGTGGGGATGCCCACGCTCGCGAGCGAGCTCAAGCTGGGCCGGATGCGCAGGCTGATGAGGACCCTCGGCGAGCCAGGGGCCGGCCTCTCGATCATCCATGTGGCCGGCACCAAGGGAAAGGGCTCGACCGCGGCCATGATCGCCGCGTCCCTCTCGGCGGCCGGGATCTCGACGGGGCTCTTTTCATCGCCTCACCTGCACCGAATCGAGGAACGCTTTGTCCTCGATGGAACCCCCGCCACGCCCGACCAGATCATCGAGCTGGTCGACCATGTCCGCGCGGCCGAGCGAACGCTCGAGCTCGATCCCAGGGGACGGACGGCCGACGGCACGACCTTTTTCGAGCTCACCACCGCCATGGGCCTGGTCCACTTCGCCAGGCACGGGGCACGGGCGATCGTGCTCGAGGTCGGCATGGGGGGGCGGCTCGACTCGACCAACGTCGTGCGGCCCGCGCTCGGGGTCATCACCAATATCTCGCTCGACCACACCCGGCAGCTTGGCGACAACGTGGCCTCGATCGCCCGCGAAAAAGCGGGGATCCTCAAGCGCGGTCGGCCCGCGATCGCCGGAGCACGCTCGCGGGAGGCCAGGCGCGTGATTCGCCAGGTCGCCGCCCAACGGTCCGCCCCGATCCGTGAGATCGACGTCGATTTTCACGTGGAATCGATCCCGCCCACGCCTCCGTTGTTCGGTCCCACCCCGGGCGACGCTCGAGTGCGAACCTGGCGGACGGATTGGGGGCTCATCAGGCTGCCGCTCCTGGGCGCTCACCAGGCCGAGAACGCCGCCATCGCCCTGGCCGCCCTCGACCAGCTCGCCGAGATCGAGCCCGAGCTCGAGGTCGGTCGCGACGACGTCATCCGGGGATTCTCACGTCTCAAGTGGCCCGCCCGGGTCGAGATCGCCGGGCTCGAGCCCACGCTGGTGATCGATGGCGCTCACAACGCCGCCTCCGCCCTCGCGCTGGCCGAGACCTTGACCCTCTTTTTTCCCCCATCCCGGCGAATCCTGGTCTTTGGCACCAGCCGCGAAAAAGACCTCGACGGTCAGTTGCGGGCGCTCCTCCCCTTGTTCGATCGTGTGATCGTCACCCGGTATCTTCACAACCCCCGCGCGCAGGACCCGGAATCGGTCGCCGAGCTGGTCACCGCGATGGGGCGACGGGCGGAAATCGTCCCCGACCCCGCGCCGGCGCTTGCCCTCGCGCGGGAATTGGCCGCGTCCAGCGACCTGATCTGCGTCACGGGCTCGCTCTTTCTCGCGGCTGAGATCCGCGCGATGGTCGTCCCCTCAGCGCACCCTCACTCGGTGGTTTCCCAGCTCGGCCGTTAGGCCCGTCAAACCCCAGGATTTGCATTCGCGGGGCGACGTTTCCGACAATAGGGTCGATCGAACACGCGGAGCCTGGTCCTTGCAAGGAGAACGCACGATGTCCGCTTCGTTTTGGTTTCGCCTGGGGGCGATCTGGGGATTTCTCGCGGTGGCGATGGGAGCCTTTGGCGCCCATGGGCTCAAGGAGCGGTTCCACTCGGTCGGAAGCCTCTCGGGAGGACTGTCGGCGGAGCGGCTCGAGCATGATTTTCAGGTGGCGGCCCAATATCACATGTACTGTGCGCTCGCGCTGCTCGGGGTCGGAGCGGTCGCCGCGTTCGGACGGCCGGGGACGACCACGGCCGTTGCCGGCTGGTCGTTATTCCTGGGCTCGGTCGTGTTTTCGGGGACGCTCTACGTCCTGGCGGTCACCGGTATCCGCTGGCTGGGGGCGATCACGCCGTTGGGTGGGCTCTTGATGATGGTGGGCTGGCTGGCCCTGGCCGCGGCCGCGGGAGCCCACGCCACCCAGGCGACCCCCCCCTGATCGGCCACCGCAAGGGGGGCTAGGCCGCCTGGAAATCCGCGAGCAACCCGCGGGTCGCGGCGTGCGAGGGTGCATCGAAGATCTGGGCCGGCGGCCCCGACTCGGCAACCTGGCCACCGATCAGGACATGCACCACGTCGGCCGCCTGGCGGGCGAAGGCCATGGCGTGTGTCACCACGATCATGGTCAGGCCGCTCCTGGCAAGGTCGGCCATCACCGCCAGAACTTCCGCCGTCGAACGGGGATCGAGGGCGCTCGTCGGCTCGTCAAACAGGATCGCCTGGGGCGACATCGCGAGCGCCCGCGCGATCGCGACCCGCTGCTGCTGCCCCCCGGAGAGCTGCCGCGGCATCGCGTGCGACCGGGTGCTCATCCCGACCTGATCGAGCAGGGCCCTGGCACGCGTCTCGGCCTCGTCCCGCGACATGCCCAGCACGTAACGCGGGCCCTCCATCACATTCTCAATCGCGGATCGATGGGGAAACAGGTTAAAGCCCTGAAACACCATCCCCACCCGGCGGCAAAGCGCGCGATGCCGCCGCGCCCAGTCGCGCCCTCGCTCGCCGGCGTCGATCCGCAGATCGCCGATCGCAACCCGCCCCCCCTGGAACGAATCAAGCCCATTGAGACAGCGCAGAAGCGTGCTCTTACCACTTCCTGAAGGGCCGATGATCACCGCCGTCCGCCCCTTTTCGACGCTCA
>JAKBAP010000255.1:0-7269 GCA_021808995.1 Planctomycetota bacterium
TTGTGGCCCGCGCTCCTGGTCACGACATCAAAACCGTCGGTCTCGAACGCCTTCCCTAGCTCGACCGTGATCCGACCCTTGTTCGCCGAGATGAGCTGCTCCCAGCGCGCCTTTCGAGCCAGGGGGGACGATTCCGTTTTCCCTGGGTCGAACCTGGTCTCCTCCAGGCGGAGCTTCTCGGTCTCGGGATAGTTCGCGCCAAAGAACGCGCCGTCTCCGGTGCGCTTGACCGCGTGGTTTTTGAGCCCGAGCTCGAACAGGGCGATCTCGCCCGTTTTGTTGTCGCCGACCAGCCAGTCGTTGGCGTAGCCGCCGTTGTTGCCGTAGAGCATGGTCGAGACGAACTCGTCGATCGATCGGCTGTACTGAAGCGCTTTCCGCGACCGCACGAATTCTGGCTTGCCCTCGGGATCCCACCCCTCGAACTGGCTGATCGTGGTCTCGGTGACCATCATCCCATAGGAGCTCAGTCCAAAATCATCGTCGCTGGTGATGACCCCCGGCAGGCCGTCCATGACGATCCGAGCCCCCTTGGCCGGGGTGATGTCCATGACGATATTCCAGCGCGACCCGACGACGTAATTGGTCCAGGCGTTGTGCCCCATCACGATCCTGCCGTCCTTGGTGTGGCCGCCGGTCGCGATGAAGGCGCTACAATTGCCAGGAGCGTGGGTCGTCGGGGTGTTCCCCTCCTTACGATCGAGCCACGGAACGTAATAGTATGGCAACTCTTGATTCGCGTTCAGGGCGACCAGGTCCCAACGATCGGCCACGACCCCCTTGGCCTTGAGACCGGCCACGATCCCATCGATCTCGCGGCGGTATTCGTCGTCGACGCCAGGCCAGAGCATCCGCTCGGAGACCTCGCGGTAAAAGGCCCAGTCACGCCTGGTCGAATGCTCGAGAAACGGTTTCAAGACCCGGAGCAGATCGGCGATCTCGTTCGAAAGAAAATAGCCATGCTGAAACCCCACCGTCTCCGGCGTGCCCACGAGCTTGACGACAATCCAGCCCTGGTTGTTGGAACGCGAGGCCCGCTCGAGCCGTGGATCATCGGGACGCACGTCCTCGCCCCGGGCGGCGATCACGAGACCGTTGGTGGCGACCAAGAGCGCACACATGATTCGTCGCATTTTCGTTTTCAGGCTCCCATGGCGTGGTTGGTTGGTTTGGGTATGAAGATTTGTTATCGTAGTAAGGCTAGCGGGCGGTCGCAATCGCCTTTTCTTGGAATTCAAGAGAGGCCTTGAGAAGTCGGAAGGTAAATCGGCTTCCCTTTCGCTGGGGACGTTCTAAGCTGAGGATGACAATGTCTGGCCCGTGATTCCGCGCTCACGGAGGCGCCTGGGGCTCGGGATGGTTTTGGGATTGAGAGGAGCGGGGTGCCATGGGTGCTTCCGTCCGCCTGGTGTGCGGCGCATGCTTGCGGAGCGTGGAGCGATCTCCCAGCGAGGGGAGCGAGTCGCTGGGGACCTGTCCGTATTGCGCTCTGCCACTGACTTCGAGCCCTGAAAGCGCGGTCGACGCCGAGGAATCGGGCTCGACCGACGTGACCGCTCAGACTCAAGTTCGGTCGCTCACGACCGAATGGACCGAGACCTGGAGCCGGGGCTCGCTGGGGACGATGGGGCGATTTCAGCTCCGCGAGCGGCTCGGCGATGGTGGGTTTGGCCAGGTCTATCTGGCATTCGACCCTAGGCTTGATCGCGACGTGGCGGTCAAGGTCCTCAAGGAGCCCAATCCCAGTGAACGGGTGATGGAGCGGTTCTTTCGCGAGGCGCGAGCCGTCGCCCGGCTCGATCACCCGAACATCGCGGCCGTCTATGACGCGGGCTTCGAGGAGGGCCGTTGTTGGGTCGCGTATCAATATATCAGTGGCCGCCCGCTGTGGTGGTATCGCGACCATCACCGGATGGACGCGGCGACGGCGGCCCGGATGATCCGGGCGCTGGCCGACGCCGTCGACCACGCCCATCGCATGGGGGTCGTGCATCGCGACCTGAAGCCGGCCAACGTGATCATGGACGACCAGGGCCAGCCCCGGCTGATCGATTTTGGGCTCGCGCGGCGGTCGGATCTCGATTCCGAGCTCACCCGGGAAGGGGCCATCGTGGGGACGCCGGCGTACATGAGCCCCGAGCAAGCGCTCGGCAAGAGCCGCCAGGTCGACGAACGGGCCGACGTTTATAGCCTGGGCGTGATCTTTTACGAGCTTTTGACGGGCCGCCGGCCGGACGACGCCACGACGTCGGACCTGGAATCCGCCGATCGCCGCCGCCGGGTCAGGCTCCCAGCTCGCCGCCCCGACGCGGGCCCGGTCGTCCGGGCGGTTCCACCGGGGTTAAGCCAAATCTGCGCGAGGGCCTTGGCCCTGGATCCGGCGGCGCGTCATCCAACCGCCAGGGCCCTCGCCGACGAGATCGACGACTGGCTCTCGCATGGCTCGAATGGGATCTGGGCCCGCCTTCGCCGTCAGGGCCTGGGCCTGGGAGCGGCCGCCGGCCTCGTGATCGGCCTCGCCGCCGCGTCACTCCCCCAGTTGCTCCGCCAGGGACGCGCTGGCGGCCAGACCCCGCCGGTGGTGAAATCCACCCTGTTCGAGAACGCGATCGCGCCCGTCATCCCCCCCGAGATCGGGCGCGGCTTTCTGGGAAACCTCGAGACCAAGCTCTTCCACAAGGCAACCTGCGCGGCCGCCCGCGCGATGGTCGAGCGGCACCGAATTTCCTTCCAATCCGCCTCCGAAGCCATCGCCGCTGGATATCGCGCGTGCGACAAATGCCATCCCTCGGGATGAACACGCCTCCATGCGGACGCCGGCGCGGGAACGAACGGCGGCCAACGGTTGACCCGAGCGGCCCCCCACGCGGATACTACTGGGGTCTCGGGTTGGAAATCGAAAGGTCGGCTGGCTCGGCCGGCCGCGAGGAGCCGCTCATGGGGTCGGCGGGCCTGGTCGGGATCACGGTCCTGGCGAGCATTCTGGTGATCATCGTCATCCGCCAAGGGCGGGTCGTGAGCGGCGTCACGCGGGGGCTGGACGCGCTCGCCCAGAATCAGAAGCCACGGATGGTCCGGGCCTTTCCCTGGGGACCGGTGGGTCGGATGGCACAGTCGTATAACACGGCGGCGATCGAGATCAGGGCCCAGGCATCGCGTCGGGAACGCGACCATGGGCAGCTCCTGGTGGTTTTGGGGGCGATGGCCGAGGCCGTCGTCGCCGTCGACCCCCGCAGGCGACTGCTCTTCGCCAACGAGAGCGCTCATGAACTCTTCGGGCTCGGCCCAAGCTCCATCGGCCGGCTGGTCCCCGAGCTCATTCGCGGCTCCCAGGTGCAGGAGGCCGTCGAGGCCACGCTCCGGCTCGAAAGCCCCGCCACCCACCACGCCGAGCTCGTCATGCCCGGGCGCGACCCCCAGGCGCGCTCGCTCCCCAGGCATCTCGCCGTTCGGGGCTCGCCACTCCCTGGTAACCCCGCCCAGGGGGCGGTGCTGGTGTTTCACGACGTCACCGAGCTACGCAGGCTCGAACGCATGCGGCAAGACTTCGTCGCCAATGCCTCGCACGAGCTCAAGACCCCCCTGGCCTCGATCAAGGCCTATACCGAGACCCTGCTCGACTGGGCCATTGAGGATCCCACGGTCAATATCCGGTTCCTGGAACGCATCGACGAGCAGGCGAACCGGCTCGATCAATTGATCCACGATTTGCTCAGCCTGGCGCGGTTGGAATCGGGGCAGGAGTTTTTCGAGCATGGGCCGATTCAGATCGTCCCGCTCCTGGAATCGTGCGCTCTGCGGCACCGGGACCGGGCGGGGGCGAAGAACCTCGTGATGAGCTTCGAGCCCGGCAATCTGGGTTTGGAGACCGTGGTCGTGGCCGACGAGGAGGCGGTGCGACAGATTTTCGACAACCTGATCGATAATGCCATCAAATACACGCCCGAGGGGGGGAGGGTGGACGTCAAAGGCGTCGTTGACGGCGATCGGGTCTGTGTCGAGGTCGCCGACACGGGCATTGGCATTCCCCGGGACGAGCTTCCCCGTGTCTTCGAGCGTTTTTACCGGGTCGACAAGGCACGAAGCCGCGAGCTCGGTGGGACGGGCCTGGGCCTCTCGATCGTCAAGCACCTGATCCAGTCGATTGGCGGGCAGATCGACCTGGTCAGTCGCGTGGGCGCGGGCACGCGGTTCACCGTCCATCTGCCCCGCGGGCGCGACGACGCTCAATCGGACCAACACGAAGGACCGGCTCGCGGACTTTCCCTGAGGCAGGTCGAGCCGGCCGTCGATCCCTGACGATTCGCGAGGAGCGTTCATCGAATTTTCACGCTTGGCGGATAGGATCGTTGGCCCTGGCGACTCTGTCGAGGGGTTTTGGGTCATTGTTTCGGGGATTCTCGCGAATGAACACAATGCGGAGATGGAACGGAATCTTGGGCCTTGTCGGCGTGATCGTGGCCGGTTGCGGAGGAGGGAACCCCGAGGGTCAAGCCCCCGTCGCGACGGTGGTCGTCGACGGCTCGAGCACGGTCTTGCGGATCAGCAAGGCCGCTCAGGAAGCGTTCGAGGAGGTCGAGCCCTCGATTCGCGTGGTGGTCGACAAGCACGGCACGGGCGGGGGTTTTAGCCGCTATCTCCAGGGCGAGGTCGACATTGTCGACGCCTCGCGCGACGCGGAGCCCGACGAGGAGGAAAAAGCCAAGGCCCAGGGGATCGAATGGGTCCGCTTCGTGGTGGGTTACGACGGCATCACCCTGGTGGTCAACCCCAAGAATCCATTCGCGAAGGAGCTCACGGTCGATCAGCTTCGCGCGATCTGGTCGCCTGGAAGCAAGATCAAGAGCTGGCGCGACATCGATTCCTCGTGGCCCGACCAGGCGTTGATTTTGTACTCGCCGGACAACGACTCGGGCACCTTTGAGTATTTCACGGAGAAGGTGGTCGGCCAGGCCAAGAGCCAGCGCGAGGATGTTCAGCAAAACTCGGACGATAACACGCTCGTGAATGGCGTTGCGGGCGACGTGGGGGGTCTGGGCTATTTTGGTTACGCCTATTACGCGGCTAACAAGGATAAACTCCATTCAGTGGCGGTGCGAAATGGGGCGAAGGCCCGTGCCGTCTTGCCGAGTCCCGAGACGATCGCGGATAAAACCTACGAGCCGCTGTCTCGGCCGCTCTATATTTTCGTGAAAAAGTCGTCGGCGAGGCGCCCCGAGGTGGGCAAATTCCTGGCTTATTATCTCGAAAACATCGACCGGTTGGCGGTGACGGGGGGTTACAATCCCCCGACCGACGTCGACAAGTCGGCGAACGCGGCTCGACTGGCCGAGCTCCGTGGTGTGCCGGCCGCTCCCGCTGTCGAGCCTACCAAGAAAGGGCCGTGATTTAGTGGAACGTCGTCAACAGGGTGCGAAGGCCGAGAGCGTCCACTGGCCGAGCCGACCCCGATCCCTGGTGTGGCTGGAAACGGGCGTCACGATCGCCTTGTTTGGGTGCGCGTTGATCACGGTCTTGACGACCGTTGGGATCATGGTCGTGCTCGGGGTCCAATCGATCGCGTTTTTTCGATCGGCGGGGATCAATCCGATTGAGTTCCTGACCGGCTCGGAGCTCAGGCCCGACGCGAAGCCCCCTCGTTTTGGGATTCTTCCGTTGATCTGGGGTACGAGCATGGTCGCGGTGGGTTCGTCGCTCGTCGCCTTGCCGATCGGGCTCTTGAGCGCGATCTATCTCAGTGAATACGCGCCGAGGAAGGCCAGGGCGGTCCTGAAGCCGACGCTCGAGCTCCTAGCCGGGGTGCCGACGATCGTTTACGGCTACCTCGCGCTCTTGCTGGTCACGCCGGCTCTCAAGCGACTGCTCGAGCCCATGGGCCAGCGCGTGGAGACCTTTAACGCGCTGGCGGCGTGCGTGGTGGTCGGGATCATGATCATTCCCTTGGTTTCGTCGCTGTCCGAGGACGTTTTGTCGTCGGTTCCGCGTGGACTGCGCGAGGCGGCGTATGGCCTGGGAGCGACCAAGTTCGAGGTCTCGACGCGGGTCGTACTGCCGGCGGCCCTTTCGGGAGTGCTGGCGTCGTTTATCCTGGCGATCAGCCGGGCGGTCGGCGAGACGATGGCCGTCGTGCTCGCGGCGGGCATGCGCCCGCGAATGACGCTCAACCCGCTCACCTCGATCGAGACCATGACGACGTATATCGTCCAGGTGGTCAGCGGTGAGGCCTCGTACGGCACGCCAAAGTATCTCTCGCTGTTCGCGGTGGGGCTTTCACTCTTCATCGCGACCCTGGTTCTCAACATTCTCTCGGGGCTGGTACTGAGGCACTTTCGCGAGGCCTATCAATGATCGACCCCGGCTCGCGCTATCGTCCCGACCGGCCTTCCCGGCGGTTTCTGGGCCCGATCTTTGGGGCGGCCTGCCTGGCGGCCACGTGTACGGGCGTTATGGCGCTGGCGGTGCTGCTGGGGGCGATCGTGACGGCCGCGCTCAAGGGACCGCCAGACAATCCCTGGTACGCGATTGGTCCGAATCTCGCGGAGCTTTCCACGCTGGTGCGGAAGCTGGCGGTCGGTGTCCAGTCGTCGAGCCCCGGCCGGGCCGGCTATCGCGTCGGGCTCGCGGGGAGCCTCTGGCTCCTCGGCCTAGTCGCGATGATGGGCATCCCCGTCGGAGTCGGGGCTGGGGTCTTTCTCGAGGAATACGCCCCACCAGGTCGGTTCAAGCGGATCATCCAGACCAACATCGCCAACCTGGCCGGCGTCCCCTCGATCGTCTATGGCATCCTGGGGCTGGCGCTCTTCGTGCGGGCCTTTGGGGTGAAGGGGCTGGCGCTGGGCCCGACCTTGCTCTCAGGCGTTTTGACCCTCTGCCTCCTGATCCTACCCATCATCGTGATCACCACTCAGGAGGCGCTCCGAGCCGTCCCCCAGTCGCTCCGCCAGGCCGCGCTGGCCTTGGGCGCGTCGCGCTGGCAAATGGTTCGCGATCACGTCGTGCCGGCGGCCCTGCCCGGTATCCTCACCGGCACGATCCTTGGTCTGTCGCGCGCCATCGGCGAGACCGCCCCCTTGCTCATGGTGGGGGCGGCCGGGTCGATCCTCCAGAGCCCGAAGGGACCGCTCGATCGCTATTCCGCGCTCCCGGTTGAGATCTATAACTACGCCCAAGAGCCCGATACCCGTTTTCAAACCATTGCCGCCGGCGGGATCTTGATCCTGGTCGCCCTCTTGCTTTCCATGAACGCGGCCGCCATCGTGATGCGTAACC
>JAKBAP010000255.1:7279-7672 GCA_021808995.1 Planctomycetota bacterium
CGGTTTCGTCGCCATGATTAAACGGCACCCTACTCTCCACCGCGACCGCGGCTCGCGAGGCCCAGGTCGGGATTATCCATGAGCAACCCCGTCAGTCCCAGCGAGCAACCCCCGCCCCCGCCAAGCGTCGAGCCGGACCCCGTCGTGCTCGCGGCCCGTGGCCTTTCGGTCTGGTACGGCCAGACCCAGGCCCTCCGCGAGATCACGATCGAGATTCCCCGGAACAAGATCACGGCCCTGATCGGGCCCTCCGGTTGTGGCAAGAGCACCCTGTTGCGCTGTTTCAACCGGATGAACGACCTGATTCAGGGTGCTCGAATGACCGGTGAGATTCGCTTCGACGGCGATGTGATCTCGGGCGAGATCGACGCGGTCGTGTTGCGGCGTCGAATC
>JAKBAP010000256.1 GCA_021808995.1 Planctomycetota bacterium
TCACTGCCGGTACTTTCCGCCTGGCTACCCGAATGCCAAGAGTCTGGTCTCCAACGATTGCATCGGAGACAACCAGAAGCCATGACAAGGTGCGCCGCCAGGTAGCAGGCGCTCGCCTTTGATCGCTCTCATGCCTAGTGTGCTCAACTGTCCGCTAGACCAGCTCGCCGCGGAGGGTCGTGATGGCCTGGCCGATCAGGGTGACGCGGGGACCGCCTCGCTCGATTCCGATCACGCCGCCACGGGCCGAGACCTGGGCCGCCTTGAGGGCTGTCAGGCCAAGCTTTTCGCCCCAGTATGGACCCAGAAAACAATGCGCGGAGCCGCAGACCGGGTCTTCATCAACACCCACGGCCGGAGCGAAAAAGCGCGAGACAAAGTCAAACCCCGGCCCCTCCGCCACGGCCGTCGCGATCAGGCCCCGAAAGGGGAGCCGGGCCAGGCGAGCGAAATCCGGGTCCAGTCCACGCACCACGCGCTCGCTCGCCAGCTCGACAAGCGCGTCCATGCGGTTGCGGCCGGCGAACAAGATGCGAGCGCCCACGATCGACTCGAGCTCGGCCTTCACCTCGGGCTCAAGGGCCTCTCGTAACGGCTCGGCGGGGAAATCCAGGGCGATTCCGCCGGGAACGGACGTCGCGGTGAGCAGGCCACTCCGGGTCTGAAAGGCCGCCCGTTGATCACGCGCGAGCTCTCCCAGCTCCCAGAGCACATGGGCGGTCGCCAAGGTCGCGTGGCCGCAGAGGTCGACCTCGACCTCGGGAGTAAACCACCGCAGGCGAAAGCCGTTCTCGGTCACGAGCGGCACCACGAAGGCCGTCTCCGACAGATTCATCTCGGCCGCCACCGACTGCATCCAGCCGTCGTCCGCCGGTTCGCGCAAGACGCAGACCGCCGCGGGATTACCCCGAAATCGCTCATGCGTGAACGCGTCCACCACGGTGATCCGCTGTCCCATCGAGCGTCCCCAAAGGTTATGAGTTCGTCGGCAGGTCGCGGCGGGCGAAGATCACGAACGCCACCACGATGCATCCCAGGCCGACCCCCGACAGAATCCCCACGTTACGCGAGAGCGACTCACCGGTCGTCACCAGCTCGACCGGATTGTAAGCCTTGAAAATCGAGACCTTCTCGAGATAGGGCCGCCAGCTCTTGTTCTCGAGCACCGGAATCATCGAGACGACATACGCGATGAACCCCCCTAACGTGAGCGCTGACCCGATCGAGTTGGGCCGCCAGCGGACATGGTCGCAGGCCGATGCCAGCAGCGTATATCCATAAATCGGCAGACCCAGGGCCATGAGATTGACCGCCGGCTGGAAGAGACTCACAATGCCGGGCGGCTGCTGGAGAACATTATAATGGACCCCGACCGCAGCCCCGAGCATGAGCGCCCCCCCAAGCATGACGAGCCCGAAAAGAGCGACCCCGACGTGGGTCGCAAGATAGGCCGTCCGCGACACCGGCCGGGACAGGACCAGGTCCATCGTGCCGCGCTCGACCTCGGCGGCGACCGCGGCGGAGCCGCGCCCGATCGCCCACATCGAGAGTAATAGCAGGATGAAAGGATGATTCCAGAAGGCCATCATGATCGAGACCGAACTGGGGCTTTCCGCCACGCCCAGGCTCCGCATCCATCGCATCCGGGAATCGCCCTCCTCGGAGGCCAGCATTTTGAGGATTTCGAGTTCGTTGAGCGAGGTGACAAAGACGAACAGCCACCCGAGTCCAAAGAGCGCGGCCGCGGACATGCCGAGCATCCAGCGCGATTCGTGGACCTGTTTCGCGACGAGCGCCAGGAAGCCTCTCATGCTCCGTTCTCCTCGAATTGGGCGTTGGCACCGTGGAAGCGGTCGTAGAGGCTTTGCAGATCCTCGGTGCCGATGGCGACATCGGCGACGGGGGCGGAGGCGAGCCAGGCCAGGAGCGGCTGAAGAGCGCCCCGGTGCTCAAACAAGAGAGCCCCATTGGTGCTGTCGCGCGCGGTGAGCTCCAGCTCACGCGGGATAGCGACGCGCGCGTCGTCCTGGAACCTTAACAACAGCATGCGTAGCCGCCGCCGCTCGCTCATTTCCTCCAGGTGCATCAGCCGTCCCTTGCGCATGATCGCCACTCGATCGGCGACCTGCTCGACCTCGGAGAGCACATGTCCCGAGAAAATCACCGTCTGACCAAACGACCGCGCATCCCGCACCAGGTCCAGGACCAACCCCCGGGCCGAGGGATCGAGGGCCGACGTGGGCTCGTCCAGGATCAGCATGTCCACTGGGTCGGCGAAGGCCTGCGAAAGGGCGAGTTTTTGCTTCATTCCCGTCGAGAAGGTCCGGATCTTCCGCCTCAGGTCCAGGCCCATCACCCGCTCGGCAATCCCCACCGCCCGGTCGAGCCCGACCCCATCGCGAAGGTCGCAGAGCAGCCTGAGCATCTGAATGCCTGTCATCGACTGATACATCCGGATCTCGCCAGGTAAGTACGACACCCCGCGCCGAACCTCAAGGCTCTCACTCCAGATGTCGTGCCCCCCCACCTTGCCCCAACCCGCCGTGGGACGCAACATCCCTAATAACAACCGGATCGCCGTTGTCTTTCCCGACCCATTTGGCCCCAACAGCCCAAACACCTCACCTTGACGGACCTGAACCGAGAGCCCGTCCAGGGCGGCGACACGCCCATAATGCTTTGTTAAACCATCCGTGACAATCACCGGCGATCGATCCATGGGACCTCCATAGCCTTACTAAGCTGCTCCTGAGCCCTCACAAGCCCCTCCATTCTCCCGAATCGTTACAAAGACACAAAGGTGTGCATGCGTGCGTTCATTCTATTTGCAAAATTAGGCCAGTTTTTTTATTTTTAAGACGATGTAGTTGTCGTCGCCGCTGTTGTAACGTAGGTTACATTCCTTTTTTGGCGGGACCAGCCTCGGGCGATGGGGGACGACGGGGTTGGTCCACGCCGGGTGATTCGAGGAGTTTCTCGAAAGATTGATGGGATCTCGTCAAAAAGGAGCCCGGATTCATGATGGCGATGTTGCCAGTTCGATCGGGTCAGGCGGAGCGTTTGGGGCCTCGGCTCTATGTTGAGAACGAGGTTGAGACGCGGGCGGCCTTTTGGCGGATCAATGGTTATCGAGCGTCGCTTTACATCTGGACGAGCGCGGAGTGGGAGGCGATGGCGGAGCGACCCGTGGACGCCCAGTTTCATCCGAGTGGGTTGTGGTGTGCTCTTCGCGTTGATTAGCGAGGGTGGGAACAGGGATTGGGATGGGATGGGATTCATGGGGGTGTTTTGGTGCCCGAGTCGGCCTTTGGTGTCGGCGCTAGGGTGCGTGGGGCGAAGACGACGAAGACTTCGGTTCCGACGGGTGGAACGGTCTTGGGGTTCGCGGCGTAGTTTCGCTCGGCGTCGCTCGCGGAACTCGCGAGCGGGAGGTCGAGGATCGCGCTTGCGAAGTTCGCGACGGTGATCAGGTCGCCGTCGTCCGCCGCGTATCTCATTTTCTTGGTGGTTTCATCGCGATAGAGTTGACTCCCGGCGAAAACCCAATCGACGGCGAGGGGGGTTTTCTTGACCTCCTCCATGACCCAGTCCTTGGCGTCGGAGGAGTGGTCTTTCCCATCGATTCGCCAGCGGACGGTGATGGCGACCTTGTCCCCCCGTGGCGGAAGAAATCGTGGGGCGAACTGGACCGGTCGGCCTGGCTTGAGCCCGGTCAAAAGGAGTCCCGCGTGGATCTGGGAGGGGATGGCATCGGTCGCCAGGATCGCCTCGTGTTCTTTTGTTCCCTTGGAACAGACGAGGTGCTCGAGGGGGCCCTCGCGTAGGACGACCTTGGCCTTCATGACGAGCTTTTTGGCGGCGGGGTCGAACCAGAGGCTTCGACCGAGCTTTCGCCATTCTTGATCGGGCTTGAGTTCCGCGAAAACGGGGTTCGCTGGGGCCTGGCGAGTCGCCAGCGCGACCAGGAGCATCACCATCGCGGGGGTATTCATGATCCGGGCGACCCTGAGGGTTCGGTGGTGGAGCGCGCCTGGCGAGTCCAGGTTCCCGAGCCTCACCATGCGTCTAGCATCCCGCAAGCCGAGCCTGCTTGCAAGGTCCGAGGAAACCGACGAGCCCAGGCTTCCAAGGAACCCGGGAGACCGCGCTGGCCGCCATCCCATGGCGTCGGGATCATGGTCGTCGTATGATCGATGTCCTCGCGATTGAGCACCATCCCCGCCACTGGCGATCCCGAGGGAAACCACCATGCCGTCCAGCACCCGTCGCGCGTTCCTGAGCCAGACTCTCTCGGCCACGGCCGCGCTTGGCCTGATCACGTCGACGAGACGGGCCGGCGCGATTCCTCCGATCGGGCGGACCCGGCCGAGCCACCTGAAACTGAGCGTGGCCGCGTATTCGTATCGCCAGTATTTGACCTCGAAGCCCCCGACGATGGACCTTTTCGGCTTCGTCGACCTCGCGGCCGACATGGGCCTGGACGCCGTTGAGCCGACGTCGTATTACTTTCCGGCCAACGTCGACGAAGCGTACCTCGGCCGGCTCAAGCTCCACGCGTTCAAGCTTGGGCTGGATATCTCGGGGACGGCGGTCGGCAATAACTTTTGCAAGCCACCAGGGGCCGATCGCGAGAAGGAGATCGCCCACGTGAGGCGCTGGATCGATCTCGCGGCGGCCCTGGACGCGCCGGTCATCCGCGTCTTCGCCGGGACCGCGCCTAAGGGGGTCGAGACCGAACGCGCCGCCGCCTGGGCCGTCGAGTCCATGAACGCCGTCTTGCCCCACGCGGCCGAAAAAGGGGTCATGCTCGCCCTCGAAAACCACGGCGGCATCACGACCAGGCCCGAGCAGTTGCTGGCGCTCGTGAAGGCCATCGACTCGCCCTTTTTTGGCGTCAACCTCGACACCGGCAACTTCCGCGGCGCCGATCCCTATGCCGAGATGGCCGCCCTCGCCCCCTATGCCGTGAACGTCCAGGTCAAGACCGAGATCACCCGCCTCGGCCATCCCAAGGAAGACGCCGACCTTTCGCGCGAGATCGAGATCCTTCGGGCCGCCCAGTATTCGGGTTATGTCGTGCTCGAGTACGAGGCCAAGGAAGACCCGATGATCGCGATTCCCCGGCACGTGAAGACTCTTCGTGAGCTTTTGTCCGCGTCGGGAACGGCGAAGTCGGCCGCCGCGCCTTGATTCCGGGCCGCTGGTCTGGTCGAATAACAACCGAAATGAAAGGGGTCGGGAAACATGGCAGGTCGTGTGCGACCCCCTGATGAGGAGAGAAGGTCACGATGAAGGTCGGGGTTCCGCGCGAGGTCAAGTCCGACGAATACCGGGTCGCCATGCTGCCCGTGGGGGCTCTTGAGTTGGTCCAGGCTGGGCATCAGGTTTTCGTGGAGAAGGGGGCGGGGCAGGGGAGCGGCATCGCCGACGCCCAATATGAATCCGCGGGCGCGCGGATCGTGAATGACGCCGCCGAGGTCTGGTCGCGGTCGGACCTGATCGTGAAGGTCAAGGAGCCCCAGGCGACGGAATGGCCGATGATCCAGCCGGGTCAGATTCTCTTTACCTATTTTCATTTCGCCGCCGATCTGCCTCTGACCGAGGCGATGATCAAGAGCCAGGCGACCGCGATCGCCTATGAGACCCTCCGCGACCCACGGGGGGGGTTGCCGCTGTTGACCCCGATGAGCGAGGTCGCGGGTCGAATGAGCATCCAGGAAGGGGCGAAGTTCCTGGAACGACCCCAGGAGGGCCGGGGGATCTTGCTTTCGGGCGTGCCTGGCGTGGCCCCGGCCGAGGTCGCCATCCTGGGTGGTGGCGTGGTGGGCTCGAACGCCGCCAAGGTCGCGGCCGGGCTCGGTGCCAGCGTCCGGATTCTGGACGTCAATCTCGACCGCCTTCGCTATCTTGACGACATCATGCCCCCCAACGTCACCACGCTGTATTCCGATCGGCACACGATCGTGGAATCGCTCGAACGAGCCGACCTGGTGATCGGGGCGGTCTTGATCACGGGCGCGCGGGCTCCGATGCTGGTGCGTCATGAGGACCTCAAGAGCATGAAACCCGGGGCGGTGATCGTCGACGTCGCCATCGATCAAGGGGGCTGCGTGGCCACCGCCCGCCCCACCACCCACAAGCATCCGACCTACGTGGTCGACGGGGTGGTTCATTACTGCGTTACGAACATGCCGGGCGCGGTCGGCCGCACGAGCACATACGCCCTTTGCAATGTTACCCTTCCCTACATCCTGAAGCTCTGCGATCGCGGCTGGCCCGTGCTCGCCAGGGAAGACCGGGGATTCGCCGAGGGGGTCAACGTACACCAAGGCCAGGTCACCAACCGGGCGGTCGCGGAGACCTTTGGATTTCCCTTCGAACCACTGCCCGCCCCGTCGGTCGCCACGACCTGACGAGGCGGGCGCGGCCCCATCCCATCGAAAACGCGCCCTCGGCGAGAGCCCAGGGCGCGTTCGTTCCTCATGAAAGGCATCTGTTTTATGAATAACGGCATCGGCGAACACGACTCCACGCCCCACGAACACGATCATGCCCATGATCACGACCAGGAAGTCGACGAGGCGCTGGAAGACGCCCTCGAACTCGACACCCAGAGCCAGATCTTCCTGGAGATGAGGGGGCAAAACCTGGAGCTACTGCGAATCGCCACCCAGGTCGCCGGCTACCAGGGGGAGCACGGTCCTCTCAAATCGGGGGACGTCAAGAACGCCCTCCGAACCATCTGGGATGTCTTTTCCGAGTTTTACGCCTGGGTCGATCCCGAGGAAGCCGAAGGGGACGACGACGAGGACGAGGACGAGGAATGATCGCCCCAGCCGAGCCCACGCCATGAACGACGACGCGATCAGTTTCCAGACGATCCGTTGGCTGGGAAGCGCCCTCGACGGCTGGGCGCGGTTGATCGACCAGACGCGGCTGCCGGTGGAATTCATCGAGCTTGACTGCCGGGACGTTGCGAGCGTCTGGGAGGCGATCAAGATGCTCCGGGTCAGGGGCGCGCCCGCGATCGGCGTGGCGGCGGCGTATGGGGCGGTGATGGGCGCTCGGGCGCGTGGGCTTTCCAGCGTCGCCTTGGTGCGTGACTCGCTTCACGAGGCCGCCGACCACCTGGCCACGAGCCGCCCCACGGCGGTCAATCTGTTCTGGGCTCTCGACCGCATGAGGGGCGTCGCGCGGGGGTCCGCGCGGGACGGGCCCGGCCTTCTAGAGGCGCTCTTGCGAGAGGCCCAGGCCATCGAGGCCGAGGACCGGGCGACCTGCCGCGCGATTGGTGCCCATGGCGCGGGGTTGATCGCGCCCGGCGATGGCGTGCTGACCCACTGCAACGCGGGGGGGCTCGCCACCGCGGATTACGGTACCGCCCTGGCCGTGATCTTCTCGGCCCATGAACGGGGCACGCCCCTCAGGGTCTTCGCCGATGAGACGCGACCCTTGCTCCAGGGTGCCCGCTTGACGACCTGGGAGCTCGCGAGGCGTAAGATCCCCGTCACGTTGATCTGCGACAACATGGCCGCCCAAGTCATGCGCGAAGGGAAAATTCACCGCGTCGTCGTCGGGGCGGACCGAATCGCCGCCAACGGCGACACGGCCAACAAGATCGGCACCTACGGGGTCGCCGTGCTGGCGCATGCCCATCGGATCCCG